>CAXTWJ010000235.1:0-1725 GCA_964247925.1 uncultured Sphingomonas sp. | reverse complement strand
CGCCGGATCAGCTGACCGGCCGCCGCGCCGCCCTGGCGCTAGCGGCCGCGGGGCTGGAGGGCGCGGTCGATGCCGCCGCCAACCACGCCTTTCCGGGCGCGGGAGGGGCGGCGATCCTGTCCGACGGCGCGTGGCTGCGCGTGCGCGATGCGGTGAAGGCCGACCCGACGCTGCTCGGTCGGCCGTTCACGCTCGCCGTTCCGGTCGCGACCGAACTGGACGTCGCCTACAAGGGCCGGGGCACGCCGGCGGCGGAAGCACGGGCGGCGAGGCTGTCACTGTCGCGCGGGTTCGACGCCGGATTCCTGCGCGTGGCCGACTCGACCGACGCGACCCGCGTCGGCATCTGGGGCGCGCTCAAGGGATCGCTGCTGACCATGGCGGTGACGCTCGGGCTGGCCTTCCCCGTCGGCGTGCTCGCGGCGCTGTATCTTGAGGAATATGCGCCCCGGAACCGCTGGACCGACCTGATCGAGGTGTCGATCAACAATCTCGCCGCCGTGCCGTCGATCATCTTCGGGCTGCTGGGGCTTGCCGTGTTCCTCGGCACGCTGGGCCTGCCGCGCTCGGCGCCGCTGGTGGGCGGGCTGACGTTGGCGCTGATGACGTTGCCCGTGATCGTCATCGCCGGGCGCAACGCCATCCGGGGCGTGCCGCCCTCCATCCGCGACGCCGCGCTCGGCATCGGCGCCAGCCGGGTGCAGGTCGTGTTCCACCACGTCCTGCCCCTCGCCCTGCCCGGCATCCTGACCGGCACGATCATCGGCATGGCGCGCGCGCTGGGCGAGACCGCGCCCCTGTTGATGATCGGGATGCGCGCCTTCATCGCGGCGCCGCCCGCCGGGCTGAGCGCGCCCGCCACCGCCCTGCCGGTGCAGATCTTTCTCTGGTCGGACGAGGTCAGCCGCGGCTTCGTCGAGAAGACGTCGGCCGCGATCATCGTCCTCCTCGCCCTGCTGCTCGCGATGAACGGCATCGCGATCTGGTTGCGCAACCGATTCGAGACCCGCTGGTGACGAGCAACAACCCGCCCAAGATCACCGCCGAGCACGTCAGCGTCTTCTATGGCGCGAAGCGGGCGATCGACGATGTCTCGATCGACATCGACCAGCACAACGTCACCGCGTTCATCGGGCCGTCGGGCTGCGGCAAATCGACCTTCCTGCGCACGCTCAATCGCATGAACGACACGGTCCCGAACGCGCGGGTGGAGGGCGACATCCGGCTGGACGGGGAGGACATCTACGCGCCCGAGATGGATGTGGTGCAGCTGCGCGCCCGCGTCGGCATGGTGTTCCAGAAGCCGAACCCCTTCCCCAAGTCGATCTACGAGAACGTCGCCTATGGCCCGCGCATCCACGGCCTCGCAAACGGGCGCGCCGAGCTCGACGCGATCGTCGAGCGGTCGCTGACGCGCGCGGGGCTGTGGAACGAGGTCAAGGACCGCCTGTCCGACTCCGGCACCGCGCTGTCGGGTGGCCAGCAGCAGCGGCTGTGCATCGCGCGCGCGATCGCCGTGGATCCGGAGGTGATCCTGATGGACGAGCCCTGCTCCGCGCTGGACCCGATCGCGACCGCGCGCATCGAGGAGCTGATCCACGAGCTCAAGGGCCGCTACGCCATCGCGATCGTGACCCACAACATGCAGCAGGCGGCGCGCGTGTCGCAGCGCACGGCCTTTTTCCACCTCGGCCAGCTCGTCGAGTACGGCGACACGTCCGACAT
>CAXTWJ010000234.1:4420-4727 GCA_964247925.1 uncultured Sphingomonas sp. | reverse complement strand
CCCCATGCACCGCAACGGGGGCGGGGCGGGCGCCTAAACCCGCGCGAGCGCGGCCGCGGCGCGCGAGGGGCACCGGGCGGTGTACATCCTCAACAACGACGCGGTGCTGCGGCCCGATGCGGTGGCGGTGACGCTCAGGTCCCTGTTCAGCAATGCGCGCGTCGCCGCGGTCGGGAGCATGATGCTGCAGCATGGCGGCGCGACCGTGTTCTTCGACGGCGAATGGTATTTTCACGATGCCGCCGTGCCGGCCGACGCGGCGCACCGCGAGCTCCGCACCGTCCGGGCGCTGCACGTCGGCGGCGTA
>CAXTWJ010000234.1:1565-4410 GCA_964247925.1 uncultured Sphingomonas sp. | reverse complement strand
CGCGGCCGCCGGGCCGCCCGCCGCGCCGCCCCCCGCGCGCCCCCCGGCCGGGCCGCGGCAGGGGGCCGGCTTCGCGCTGAAGCTCGCCGCGTATGATAACGTGGGGCCGTTCCACGAGGAGTATTTCCTCTACCATGAGGAAACCGACTGGTGCCTGCGCGCCCGGGCGAAGGGCTGGACGATCGCGATCGACGGGCGGTCGCGGGTGGATCATGAGGGGGGGGCGTCCAACATCGGATTCAACACCAGCTATTATATGGCGCGCAACCGCTTCCTGGCGATGCGCCGCGGGATCGGCCTGCGCGACCGGACGGAGACGCCGCTGTCGATCGCCGAATATGAGTATCTGGAGAGCGCGGGCGCCGGGCTGGAGCAGCGGGTGGCGATCACCAACGGGCTGCTCGACGGCTGGCGCGGGCGCTTCGGCCAGCGCACGGCCATCTGGCCGCGCGGTGTCACCGTGCCGCTCGCGGCGCTGGCGCCCGCCGCGTTCCGCCTCAAGCGCAAGCTGCTTCATCTGCTCGGGCGCTAGCGGCTGATCGCCGCGCGGTCCTGCAGCGGCCGCCACCAGCTTTCGTTGGCGAGGAACCAGCGCAGCGTCTCGGCGAAGCCGGTGGGGAAGTCGCGCTGTGGCGCATAGCCGAGCTCGGCGCGGATCTTGGTCTCGTCGATCGCGTAGCGACGATCGTGGCCCGGGCGATCGGTGACGTGCGCGATCAGGCTGGCGGTCGGGCGTCCCTGACCCGCCGGCGCGTCCGGGAAGCGGGCGGCGAGCGACGGGTCGGTGACGAAGGCCGCATCGACGCCACGGCAGATCTCCTCGATCACGCGGACGTTGGGCAACTCCTGCCCGCCGCCGATATTGTACACCTCGCCCGCGCGGCCGCGATCCACGACCAGCGAGATGCCGTGGCAGTGATCCTCGACGTGCAGCCAGTCGCGCACGTTCATGCCGTCGCCATAGACCGGCAGGTTGCGGCCGGAGAGCGCATTGAGCGTGAACAGCGGGATCAGCTTCTCGGGAAATTGGTAGGGGCCGTAATTGTTCGAGCAGTTGCTGATCGTGGCGTAGAGGCCGTAGGTGTGGTGATAGGCGCGCACGAGGTGGTCGGACCCCGCCTTGCTCGCCGAATAGGGCGAGTTGGGCCGGTACGGCGTCTCCTCGGTGAAGGCGGGATCGTCGGGCGCGAGCGAGCCATAGACCTCGTCGGTCGAGACGTGGTGGAAGCGATGTGGCACCCCAACGCCGCCCAGCCACGCGGCGCGCGCCGCCTCCAGGAGGGTGAAGGTGCCGACCACGTTCGTGCGCACGAACGCGTCGGGGCCGGTGATCGAGCGATCGACATGGCTCTCCGCCGCGAAGTGGACGATTGTGTCGAGGCGATGCTCGGCGAGCAGCGAGTCGACCAGCGCGCGGTCGCCGATGTCGCCCTCCACGAAGCTGATGTCGGCCACGCCGTCCAGGCTGGCGCGATTGCCCGCATAGGTCAGCGCGTCCAGCACCACGATCACGTCGTCCGGGCGGGCGGCGCGGCGGTGGCGGACGTAATTGCTGCCGATGAAACCGGCGCCGCCGGTGACGAGCATCCTAGCCATGATGTGCGATTTCCTTGAGCATCGTGCGCAGATTGACGCGCCAGTGCGGGGCGGGCCGGCCGAGCAGCGCCCAGGTCCGGTCCTTGTCGAGCACGGAAAAATGCGGGCGCGTCGCGGGGGTGGGGAACTGCGCGGTCGCGATCGGCAGCACCGGCACGGCGCGGGTCAGGAGCCCGAGCGCCAGCGCTTCCTCCTGAATCGCGACGGCGAAATCGTACCAGCTCGCCGCGCCCGAGTCGGTATAATGCAGCACGCCCTTCGCCTTGCCCTGCCAAAGCGCCCACAGCGCGGCCGCAAGGTCCGGGACATAGGTGGGCGTGCCGATCTGGTCGGCGACGACGCCGACCTGGTCGCGTTCGGTCATCAGGCGCAGCATGGTGCGCACGAAATTGCCACCGGTCGGGCCATAGACCCAGGCGGTGCGCACGATCAGCGCGTCCGCGCCCGCCGCCGCCTCGCCCGCCAGCTTGGTGCGGCCATAGGCGCTGACGGGCGCGGGCGCGTCGTCGGGCGCATAGGGCACGCCGCGCCGACCGTCGAAGACGAAATCGGTCGAGACATGGACCAGATCGGCCCCCACCGCGCGCGCGGCGGCGGCGAGCGTTCCCACCGCATCGGCGTTGATGGCGTGGGCCGCCACTTCCTGCGCCTCGGC
This sequence comes from uncultured Sphingomonas sp., assembly GCA_964247925.1. Classification (GTDB taxonomy): domain Bacteria; phylum Pseudomonadota; class Alphaproteobacteria; order Sphingomonadales; family Sphingomonadaceae; genus Sphingomonas. Next base: position 2,159 of record CAXTWJ010000234.1, on the reverse strand, counting down.
GGCGTCCACCGCGGTCCAGGCCGCGGCATTCAGGATCACGTCCGGTCGCTCGCGCTCGACCAGCGCGCCGACCGCGGCCGCGTCGGTCAGGTCCAGCGTGTCGCGATCGTGCGCCACGACCGTCGCGCCGGCCGGGGCCGAGCGCTGCAGCGCGGTGCCGAGCTGACCGTGGGCGCCGGTGATCAGCGCCTTCACGCGAACGCCTCCACCGTGTCGAGCGTGCCGGCGGCGGCGTCCTTGCCCGACAGCGCCGGGGTCAGGCCGTCCAGCGGCCAGCCGATGCCGATCGCGGGATCGTCCCAGCGCAGCGAATGCTCGTGCGCGGGCTGGTAGAGGGCGGTGCATTTGTAGAGGAAGTCGGTGCCGTCCTCGAGGCACAGGAACCCGTGCGCGAAACCTTCGGGCACCCACAGCATCCGCTTGTTCGCCGCCGACAGCTCCACGCCCGTCCAGCGGCCGAAATGCGGCGACGAGCGGCGCAGATCGACCGCGACGTCGAACACCGCCCCGGCCGTCACGCGGACCAGCTTGCCCTGGGGCCGTGGGTTCTGGAAGTGCAGCCCGCGCAACACGCCGCGCTGCGAGCGGCTGTGA
>CAXTWJ010000234.1:0-1555 GCA_964247925.1 uncultured Sphingomonas sp. | reverse complement strand
GCTGTGATTGTCCTGCACGAAGTTCGTCGGCAGCCCGGCCGCGGCGAAGGCGTCGGCGTTGAAGCTCTCAAAGAAGAAGCCGCGGTCGTCGCCGAACACGCGCGGCTCGACGATCAGCACGCCGGGCAGATCGGTCTCGATCACCGTCACCATGAGCGGTTCCCGTCGCGCAGCATCGCCAGCAGATACTCGCCATAGCCGCTCTTGCGCAGCGGTTCGGCGACGCGCTCGACCTGGGCTGCGTCGATGAAGCCCATCCGCCAGGCGATCTCCTCCGGGCAGCAGATCTTGAGGCCCTGGCGGTCCTCCGTCACCTTCACATATTGGGCGGCGTCGAGCAGCGAGGCGTGGGTGCCGGTGTCGAGCCAGGCATAGCCGCGGCCCATGATCTCGACATTGAGCGCCCCCGATTCGAGGTAGAGCCGGTTCAGGTCGGTGATCTCCAGCTCGCCGCGCGCCGAGGGCTGGATGCGGTGGGCGTAATCGACCGCGTTGCCGTCGTAGAAGTACAGGCCGGTGACCGCGTAGTGCGATCTGGGCGCCGCCGGCTTCTCCTCCAGCGTCTCCGCGCGGCCGCCGGCGTCGAACGAGACCACGCCATAGGCGGTCGGATCGGCGACGTAATAGCCGAACACCGTCGCCCCCTCGTCGCGCGCGTTGGCGGCGGGCCGCAGGTCGGTCAGGCCGGGGCCGTTGAAGTAGTTGTCGCCCAGCACGAGCGCGGCCGGGTCGGTGCCGACGAAGTCGCGGCCGATGTGGAATGCCTGCGCCAGCCCGTCGGGGCTCGCCTGCACCGCATAATCGAGCGACAGGCCCCACGCCGCGCCGTCGCCCAGCACCGCTTGGAACGCCGCCTGGTCCTGGGGCGTGGTGATGATGAGGATCTCGCGGATGCCCGCCAGCATCAGCGTGGACAGCGGATAATAGATCATCGGCTTGTCATAGACGGGCATCAGCTGCTTCGAGACACCCCGGGTCAGCGGGTAGAGTCGGGTGCCGCTGCCCCCGGCCAAGATGATTCCCTTGCGCATTCGCGAATACCCCCGTTATGCGCAGGCCCATAGGCGATCGACGCACCGCACCATAGCCCTTGTGCCCGCGCAACCGTTCGGAAAGGCTTACCAGGGAGGCGATCGGTCGTGACAAGTCCCGCCCTACCGACCCGCATCGACGTAGCGGTCTGCACCTATCGCCGGCCTTCGCTGGAGCTGACGCTGCGCTCGGTTGCCGGGCAGGTGCTGCCGCCGGGCGTAGCGATGCGGGTGATCGTGGCGGACAACGACGCGACCCCGAGCGCGCACGCGCTGGTCGAGGCCGCCGCGGCGCGGTTCGGCCTGCGGTGTGACTACGTCCACGCGCCCGAGCGCAACATCTCGGTCGCGCGCAACGCCTGCCTGGACGCCGCGATCGCGCCGCTGCTGGCGTTCATCGACGATGACGAGCTGGCCCCGCCCGGCTGGCTGGCGGCGTTGCTGGCACGGATGGCGGAGACGGGCGCGGACGCGGTGCTGGGGCCGGCGCGCGCCTGCTATCCCGCCGACGCGCCGGCCCCAGC
>CAXTWJ010000233.1:0-4729 GCA_964247925.1 uncultured Sphingomonas sp. | reverse complement strand
GTCGCCGGTGGCGGCGGGAACCTCGCCCACGAAGCGCAGCGTCAGGTGGAGCTGATCGTCGTCCTGCCAGCGCGCGCCCGGCACCGCGCCGACCGCGTCGAGCAGCAGGGCGCGGAGCTGGGGCGGCGGACGCAGCGCGACGAACAGGCGGGGCATGGGCGGCTTGTGCCAGCGCCGACGGCCGCGCGCCACATCCAGCTACTCTGCCTTTTCGATTGAAAAGACACCGGCAGGCCACGATATCGGGTCAGCCGACGCTGTCGTCGGCGAGAGGAGCTCATTGAAGTCATGGCCAACTGGTCCGACCCCCAGCCGACCGCCTCGCCCTTCGCGGCGCGGGGCGCGGCGACGCGCGGCGCCGCCTATGACGCGGGTCTCAGGTCCTACCTGCTGTCGATCTACAACTACATGGCGTCGGGCGTTCTGCTGACCGGCATCGTCGCGCTCGCCTTCGCCTATAGCGGCTATGTGCAGCTGCTGTTCTCGCCCGTCACCGGCGGGGCCACGGGGCTCGGCTGGATCGTGATGTTCGCGCCGCTCGGCATCGTGTTCGCGATGAGCTTCGGGCAGGGCCGGATGAGCACGGGCACGCTGCAGGCGCTGTTCTGGGCGTTCGCGGTGCTGATGGGCCTGTCGCTGTCCACCGTGTTCCTGCGCTACACCGGCTCGTCGGTCGCCGGCGCGTTCTTCGCGACCGCCGCGGGCTTCGCGGGGCTGAGCCTGTATGGCTACACGACGCAGCGCAACCTTTCGGGGCTGGGCACCTTCTTCATGGTCGGGCTGATCGGGTTGATCGTGGCGGGCCTGCTGTCGCTCTGGCTGCCGGCGCTGAATCCGGTGGTGAGCATCGCGGGCGTCCTGATCTTCGCGGGCCTGACCGCCTATGACACGCAGCGGATCAAGGCCTCCTACGATTACGTCGCCGGGACCGACCAGGTCGGGCGGGTGGTGATCATGTCGGCGCTGTCGCTGTACCTCGATTTCATCAACATGTTCCTGTACGTGCTGCGGCTGTTCGGCAGCCAGCGCAACTAGCGCGCGACGCGGTCGGGAAAGCGGGGCTCGGTGGGCGACCACCGGGCCCCTTCTCGTTGGGACGACGCCATGCGCCTGCTGATCGAGGCGGACCTGCACTACCGGCTGCCGCGCCCCGCCGACGTGCTGCTGCAGGTCGAGGTCGCGGCCCTGCCCGACCAGCGGATCGAGGCGGAGCGGCTGAGCGTGGGGGCTGACACGCCGCTGCGCGCGGTGCCGGGCGAGGAGGGGATCGGCCAGCGGTGCTGGGTCGCCGCGACGGGCAGCCTGCGCGCCGAGTATCGCGCCAGCGTGGCCGTGAACCGTTCGCCCGTCGTGCTCGACGCGCTGGCCGCGACGCCACCGCGGCTGCTGCCCGCGCCGCTCATCCCCTATCTGTTGCCCAGCCGCTATTGCCCGGTCGATACGCTGCACGGCTTCGTCGCGCGCGAGTTCGCGGGGCTGAGGGGTGGCGCGCTCGCGGCGGCGCTGGTCGCGTGGGTCACGGCCTCGATCGACTATCGCGTCGGCGCCAGCGCGGGCGAGACGGGGGCGCTGCACACCTTCGCCACGCGCCAGGGCGTGTGCCGCGACTTCGCGCATCTGCTCGTCACGCTGGCGCGCGCGGGCGACATCCCCGCGCGCTGCGTGTCCGCCTATGCGCCAGGCGTCGATCCGCCCGATTTCCACGCGGTCGCCGAACGGTGGGTGGAGGGGGCGTGGCTTGTGGTCTCTGCGACGGGCAGGGCGCCCGCGTAGCAGCTGGGGGGCGTCGGGGGGGGGCGCGACGCGACCGATATCGCCTTCATGACCGTGTTCGGTCGCGCCGAGCTGGTGGCGCAGCGCGTCCGGGTCGTGGCCGCCTAGGAACGCGGTCGCGGGGCGATCGTTGAGGTCATCGAACGAGGCTCAGGAGGCAACCATGGCAGACACCGCAGATCAGCCGCTCGACACGCTGTCGGTCGCTCCCGACGCGACCACCGCCAGCAATCAGGAGCGCGACCCGCGCCAGGATGCCGGGCAGGACGAGTCGATCCAGCGCCGGCTGGAGCGCGATCCCGAGAACGTCCAGGCGCGCCTCGACAACGCGCTGGACGAGACCATGGACGCCAGCGACCCGGTCGCCGCCACGCCCGCCGGCGCGAACTCGGAGCCGGCGCCCTCGTCCGGGTTCGACGAGGAGGCGGAAGCCCAGCTCCGTCAGGAGTAGCGACAGCGATGCTGCAGCATTGTTGCCGCAAAGCTGCACCTCCGCACATTTCAGCATAGCCGGACTCGGCTCGCCGCATCCAATGTTGCGGCGCAGCGGGTTTGATGGTGGCTTGGTGAACACCGGCTGTTCGCCGCGTTAAGGGGTCCGTTAACCATCTTGGCGCATGATCGGCTGGTCCAGTGCTTTGGGGCGGGGTGGGTCAGATGAGTGCCAGGATGAAGCAGGCCGAAGGCGTGATGACGCTGGCCGAGATGAAGGAATTCGCGGGGTTCTCGTCGGCGACGCAACGGTACATCCGCCGCTCGCTCGACATCGGCCTCGACCGGGAGGATGCCATGACGCGCTGGTCGCGCGACGTGGTGGAAGCGGCCAGCATCCGCGCGCAGGCGCGGCTCTACGCGGCGCTGCCCTCCCTGCGCGAGTGCGTGCCCGACGATTGCGGGCTGGACGCGGTGGAGCCGTTCCTGGCGCCGCTGGTCACCGTCACCGCGTTCGACCTGGGGCAGGGGCGGATCACCAGCTTCTCCGCCTATCGCTTCCTGTACGAGCGGCTGATCGGGGCGGAGGTCCGCCCGTGGCTCCCGTCCGCCTTCTGCGCCGCCGCCGCGCTGCCGCACCTCCACCCGGAGCTGCGCCGCAAGCTGCTCCAGTCGATCAGCGAGGCCGCCGCGACAGCGTCCGGCTGGTCCAACCGCCAGCCGGCCTTCTTCCCCTATTGGGTGGAAAAGGTGGACGCGAGCGGCGCCCTGCCGGCCTGACCCCTGCCGGCCTGACGCTCACCGGCATGCGCGCCAGCCCCAGCCGCCGCGCGCGGCCTGATCGAGGTGCAGGTGGTCGCGATGCGCGGCGTTGTAGTCGGGCGACAGCACCGTCGCGAACAGCGGGCAGGCGCCGGCGCGGACCGCGTGCAGGAAGCGCGCGTCCGGGCCGGCCCCACGCCAGTCGCGGGCGACGCCGACCCGCCGCCCGTCGGCGAGGCGGAAAGCCGCGATGTCGAGCGCGTTGGCGGTGGCGTGCTCGCTCCAGCTCGCCTGGCCGGCGATGTGGCGGCAACTGTAGCTGCCGAGCTGCTCCACCGTGACGACGGGCGTGCCGAACTGGCGCAGCGCGGCGGGCTGGACGACCGTCCATTCCCACATCGCGAGCGCGGCCGCGACGGGGCAGGAGAGGGCGGGGCTGTTCGGCAGGAACCCCAGCCGGCGCGATCCGCCCCCCGTCAGCCGTACCGCGTCGTCGAAGCCGCAGCGTGGGCCGTCGTGCCGGGGCGCGACCCGCTCGAACCGAACGCCGGCCCGGGCCAGCAGCGCGCGGCAGGCGGCGGGGTTGTCGGCCAGCGCGACCAGCTTCGGCCCGGTCGCGGGGCCGGGCGCCTCGCCCAGGTCGAGCGGCGTCCATGGCCAATCCTGCCGGTCACCGCGCAGCGCTCCCCAGACCAGCACGAGCGCCGCGAGCAGCAGGAGCGCGACGCCGAGGCGCCTCACCCCCGAACGGCCTGCCGCATCGGCTCGGAGGTGACCGGGTAGCCGGCGTCGGCGGGAATGCACAGGTGGCGCCCGTCCGCGCGCTCCTCCTCCCACGGCGTGATGATGCGGACCGGGTGGGCGCGCGCGTCCGCCACCGCGTCGGCGAAGCTGGCGAAGCGCGCGAGCCGCTCCAAGTTGCGCCGGGTCGGAAAGATGATCGTCGCCCGACCCGCGTCCGCCTCGGCGAGCACGGCGGCGGCGGTGGCCCAGAACAGCCGGACGTTCTCCGTGCGATCAACGGTCGCGGTCGGGGCATCGGACGGCATTTGGGCGAGATAGAAGCGCGTGTCGAAGAGGCGCGCGGCGGCGTGCCGGGGCAGCCAGCGGGCGAACGGCACCAACCGGTCGGGCACAAGACGTGCATCGCCCAGCAGGTCGGCGAAGGATCGGCCCGCGTGCAGCTCGGCGCGCATCGCGGCGAGCGCGTCCGCGTCCGGCGCCGGGTCGAGGCCGATCGGCAGGCCCGCCTCCTCGATCGTCTCGCGCCTCGGGGCGACCCGTGGCGGGGTCTCGTCGTGGGCGCCCGGCTGCGGCGGGGCGAGCGGGCGGTCGCCGGGATCGACGCGGCCGCCGGGGAAAACCAGCGCGCCGGCGGCGAAGCTCATGGCCTGCGCGCGTTCCAGCATCAGCAGCTCGGGGGCGCCATCGGGGCGATCACGGAGGATGACCAGCGTCGCGGCGGGGATGGCGGTGGGAAGGTGGTGTCGGTCTGTCGGGGTCACGGCAACCATCCCTTCGTCATCCCGGCGCCGAGCCGGGATCCCGCTGCCTTGCCGCGTTTCGGAAGGCCCGCGCCGCCGCCAAGTCCCATCGCGACGTCGGACGGTTCGGCCACGCCGACCGCCGTCCGCGCTTGCCTATGTGCGGGCGAGCCAACTAGTCCATCTCACGGTCTGCGCGGTGGTGGAGCTGAGGGGAATCGAACCCCTGACCTCTGCAGTGCGATTGCAGCGCTCTCCCATCTGAGCTACAGCCCCGC
>CAXTWJ010000232.1:0-4736 GCA_964247925.1 uncultured Sphingomonas sp. | reverse complement strand
TCGGCGACCTCGCCCGCGCCGCGTACGCGCACCGCTCGCCCGCCCGCGTCTGCCCTCCACGACCGGCCCGGCGGCCTCCGAACGCCCGTCGCTAGCGCATCCGGTCAGCGGCCTGCCGATGCGCGAGGCGCTGCTCGCGACGATGGCGGCCGATGGCGCCGGGACGCTGGGCGCGTTGCAGTTCGACGATGTCGATCGCCTGACCGCGTTCGATCCCGGCCTGGCCGACCGCATCCTCGCCACCGCCACCGCGCGGCTGTCGGCGATGCTGCCGTCCGGCCGGTTGGCCGCGCAGGTCGATCGCGGGCAGGTGGCGATCTGGTTCGGCGCCGCCGACCCGGTCGCCGCGCGCGCGGAGCTGGACGCGATCGGCTATGCGCTGGGCGGCGTGGTGGAGGTCGGCGGCGAACGGATCGCGCCGCAGGTTCGCCGCCGGCTGGCCCGGTTCGGCGATGGGGACGCGGCCAGCTTCCTGCACCGCACGCTGGCCTCGTTCGCGCTGGCGGAAGCGGACGTGGTGACGGAGGCCGCGCCGGCCGACCAGGCCGCTGTCGCGCGCGAACGGTTCACGCTGGAGCGCGACCTGCGCGAAGCGGTGGCCCGGCGCGAACTCAGCCTCGTCTATCAACCGCTGGTCGATGCCGCCAAGGGCTGCGTCTGCGGCGCGGAGGCGCTGATCCGCTGGGAGCATCCCGAGCTCGGCCCCGTGTCGCCCGCCCGCTTCGTGCCGGTGATGGAGGCGGTCGGGCTGGCGTCGGAGATCGGGCTGTGGGCGCTCAACACCGCCGTGCGGCAAGCGCGCGACTGGGCGGCGGCGGGGCTCGGCCATCTGCGCATGGCGGTCAATGTATCGGCGACGCAACTCGACGGCGACGACCTGCCGCTGCTGGTCGCGCGGACGCTGGAGCGGCACGAGGTGCCGGCGGCGCAGCTGGAACTGGAGCTGACCGAATCGGTCGCGACCAGCGACGCCGCGCACTGCCGCCGGCTGTTCGAGCGGCTGCGGGCCATGGGGATCGCGCTCGCGGTGGACGATTTCGGCACGGGCTATTCGGGGTTCGCGTCGCTCCGGGGCCTGCGATTCGACAAGATCAAGATCGACCGCGCCTTCGTCACCGATGTCGATCGGCGCCGCGACAGCCAGGCGATCTGCCAGAGCATGATCGCGCTCGGCCGGGGGCTGGGCATCCGCGTGCTCGCCGAGGGCGTCGAGCGCGCGGAAGAGTATCGCTGGCTGCGCGGCCATGGCTGTGGCCACTTTCAGGGCTATCTGTTCGGCCGGCCCATGGACGGCCCGAGCCTCGCCGCGTTCGCGCGCGACCGGGCACGGCTGGGCTCGCTGCTCGCGACGGCCCCGACCCCATCGGACATTCACCGGAGATTGAGCGCATGAAGTTCAGCATGGGCGCCGCCGTCGCGCTGGCGCTGGCCCTCGCGGCCTGTTCGGGCAAGACACCCCATCCCCATAGCGCGGCGCCCCCGCCCAAGGCGGCGGTGACCGCGACCGAGACGGACGCGGTGTTCGCGCTGCTGCTGCATGGCAAGGCCGAGGAGGCCCGCAAGGCGCTGAAGACGCTCGCGAAGCGCGATCCCATGAACGTCACCGTGCGGCTGCTCGGCGACTCGATCGACCGCGACCCCAAGGACCTGCTCGGGCCGCAAAACTATCCCTACACCGTCCGCGCCGGCGACACGATCACGTCCCTGAGCGAACGGTTCCTCGGCAACCGGCTCAAGGCCTATCAGCTGCTCCGCTACAACGGGCTGCAGGCCCCCAGCGTGCTGACGCCCGGTCAGGTGCTTCGCATCCCCGGCGAGCCGCCGCGCCCCGAACCGGTCCGGCCGGAGCCGCCACGCCGCCCGGAGCCGGCGCCGCGTCCGAGGCCGACCGCGCCGAAGCCGGTCGCGGCGAAGCCCGCCGCACCCGTGGCCAACCCCGCCGCCGCGCGCCAGCTGCGCGCCGCCGGGCTGGCCGCGCTGAACGGGGGGCAGGTGAGCCACGCGGTGGCGCTGCTCGGTCGCGCCGCGCAGCTCGACCCGGGCAACCCGCTGATCGGCCGAGACCTGGCCCGCGCGCAGCGGATCGCCGCCACCGTCAGGGCGCATCGGTAGGTCGTGGCTGGGGCAAGGGTCGTGGGTGAACCCTTTGTTTATGTACGCCGATGTAGGGCGGCGCGATGAGGACGGGTAGCGCGTGACCATGAAGCAGCTGGGACGATACCGGATCGACGGTCATCTGGGCGAGGGCGCGATGGCGGACGTCTATCGCGCGCACGACCCCGATATCGGCCGCGCGGTCGCGATCAAGGTGCTGAAACCCGATTACGCGCGCGACGCGGACCTGAACGCCCGCTTCCTGCGCGAGGCGCGCGCGGCGGGCGCGCTCAGCCACGCCAACATCGCCACCATCTATGACATCGGCGAGGGCGACGGCGCCGCGTACATCGCCATGGAGCTGATCGACGGTCGCCCGCTGGACCAGGTGCTCCACGCCGAGGGGCGGATGCCCTACGAGCGCGTGCTCGCCATCGGTCGCCAGCTCGCCGCCGCGCTCGCCTATGCCCATCGCGCGGGGGTGGTGCATCGCGACATCAAGCCGTCCAACATCCTGCTCACCGCCGACGGGCGCACCGCCAAGCTGCTCGACTTCGGCGTCGCGCGGATCGGCGAGGCGGACCAGCTGGGCCGCACGCAGGCCGGCCAGCTGATCGGCACGCCGCGCTACATGAGCCCGGAGCAGGCGCTGGGCCTGCCCGTGGACAAGCGCGCCGACCTGTTCTCGCTGGGCGTCGTCCTGTACGAGATGGTGACGGGCAAGGTCGCGTTCCCCGGCACCGCGCTCGCCACGCTCGCCATCCAGATCGCGCAGGAGAAGGTGGAGCCGATCGACCGCTCCACCGCCGACTGCCCGCCGGGCCTGCGGTTCGTGATCGACAAGCTGCTCGCGAAGAAGCCGGACGCGCGGTTCGCGGATGGCGAGGCGCTGGAAGCGGCGCTCGCGCGCGAGATCGCGGCGCAGGCGGAGCGACCCGTCGGGCGACGCGGCCTGTCCCTGCGCGTCAAGCTGCCGCTCGCGCTGTCGGCCGTGACGGCTGCCGCGTTGGCGGCGTGCATCGTGCCGACGCTCGCGGGAGAGCGGCAGACGCTGGAGCATATGGCGATCGCGTCGGGCAACACGACCGCCTCTTTCGTCACCAGCAACGCCGCCGTGCTCGCCGCCGACAACGCCGGCCTTTCGCCCGCGCAGCAGGACTGGTCGGCGCTGCAGGCGTTCGCGGTCACCGCCGGCCGCGACCCCGCGATCCGCGACCTCGTCATTGTCGATGCCGGCGGCGTGATCCGCGCGGGCAGCGACCAGCGGCTGATCGGCCAGCGCTATCGCGGCATCGGCGGCGAGGCGGTGATGGAGCGCGCCGGCGACGGGGTGACCTCGGCGGTCGCCGATACCGGGCGCGGCGCGGGGATCCGCTTCGTGCATCCGATCCGCTATGCCGGCGCCCGCTTCGGTCAGGTCGATCTGGTGATGCGCCGCACCGCGCTGGACGCCGCGCTCGCCGGCGCGCGGGAGGCGCTGCTGCTGCTCGCCGCCGTGGTGATGCTGGCGGTGTTCGGCATCGCCTTCGCCAGCGCGTCAGCCGTCACCCGGCCGCTGCGCCGGCTCCGCGATGCGCTTGACGAGGCGGCGAAGGGCCGCTGGGGCCAGCTGTCGCATCGTCGCCATGACGAGTTCGGTGGGACGTTCGATGCCTTCAACCGCGCCGCCGACGCCGCCGAGCAGCGGCTGGCGGGCGTCGAACCCACCCAGGCCGAGGCCGCCGTGCTCGCCACGCGCATCGCGACCGCGCTGCAGCTGGTCGCCTGACCGATGTACATGCTCCAGCTCTTCGATGCCACCGACGAGGTGCAGCCGATCGACGCGCGGCTGCTGCGTGACGGGCAGCTCAGGATCGGGCGGGACGCCGCCGCCGACTGGTCGATCGCCGACCCGGACTGCGAGCTGTCGCGCGCGCATTGCGAGCTGGCGGTGGTGCCCGACGGGCTGTCGCTGCGCGTGCTCGGCACCAACGGGGTGTTCGACGACCAGACCGGCGAGCGGTTTCCCGACGCGGTCGATCTGCCCGTGCCGCTGCCGGCGACGCTGCGCTTCGGCCGCTTCCGGCTGAAGGCGATGGCGGCGCCGCATGACGACGGCGGGCTCGACGCGGGGCGGACCATGGTGCTGACCCCGCCGCTGGGCACATCGACCGAGGTGCCAGACGACTGGAGCGATGCGCCGCTGCTCCGGCCGGCGGGCGGCACGTCGCTGCTGGAGGCGTTCTGCGACGGCGCGGGGCTGGACGCGTCGCTCCTGTCGGGCGAGGAGCCGGACGAGATCATGCGCCGCGCGGGCGCGGTCTATCGTCAGATGGTGCTGGGCATCGGCGACCTGATGGCGGAGCGCGACCGCGCGCGCGGGCAATACAAGCTGAGCCGCACGACGATCGGCGGGGCGGGCAACAACCCGTTCAAGTGGGCGCCGACGCAGCGGCTCGCGATCGACCTGCTGCTGGCCGGGTCGGCCGGATTCCTGTCCGGGCCCGCCGCGCTGCAGGTCTCGTTCCGCGACATCAAGCGGCACCTGATCGCGACCTTCGCCGGGCTGCACGGCAGCCTGCGCGCCGCGATCGACAGCTTCTCGCCCGCGGCGCTCGACGCCGCGACCGCGAGCCGCACGACGCTGCTCAAGGGCCGCGCGC
>CAXTWJ010000231.1:0-4751 GCA_964247925.1 uncultured Sphingomonas sp. | reverse complement strand
CCCCAACCAGTTCGTGTGGAACGATCCCGGCACCGCCGCGCCGGTGCGCGTGGTGGTCAACATCGGCGAGCAGCGCGCGTACGTGTATCGCGGCGAGCAGTTGGTGGCGGCGAGCGCGGTCTCGACGGGCAAGGACGGCAAGGACACGCCGTCGGGCACCTTCACGATCCTGCAGAAGCAGACCATGCACCGCTCCAACCTGTACAATGCCGCGCCGATGCCCTGGATGCAGCGGTTGACCTGGGACGGGGTCGCTATCCACGCGGGCAGGAACCCGGGCTTCCCCGCCTCGCACGGCTGTATCCGCGTGCCCGCCGCGTTCGCCAAGAAGCTGTACGAGGTGACGACGGTGGGCACGGCGGTGACGGTGGTCGGCGCCGACGGCCTGGTCGCGCCGACGCCGGCCGTTCCCGACGACACGGCGGACGAGACGGCGGCGGCGAACAACGGCGCCGCCCAGGTCGCGGTCAGGTAGCGATAAGCTCCCGGATGCGCGCGGCGAGCGCGTCCCTGGCGAACGGCTTGGTCACCACGTGCATCCCCGCGTCGAGCTGGCCGTTGCCGACCACCGCGTTCTCCGCATAGCCGGTGATGAACAGCACCGGCAGGTCGGGGCGATGCGCGCGCGCGGCATCCACCATCTGACGCCCGTTCATGCCGCCGGGCAGGCCGACATCGCTGACCAGCAGGTCGATGCGCGTGTCGGAGCGCAGGATCTGCAGCCCCGCCTGCCCGTCGCCCGCCTCCAGCGCATGGTAGCCCAGCTGCTCCAGCACCTCGATCACCAGCATCCTAACGGTGGGCTCGTCATCGACGACCAGCACCGTCTCGCCGGTGCCGGGCGCGGGCGCGGCGCGCTCGGCCTCGTTCGCGTCCTCGGCGGGCGCCTCGCCCCGGTGGCGGGGCAGATACAGGCACACCATCGCGCCGTCGCCGGCTTCGGAATAGATGCGCACCTGCCCCCCCGACTGGCGCACGAAGCCGTAGATCATCGACAGGCCCAACCCGGTGCCCTGGCCGATCGGCTTGGTGGTGAAGAACGGGTCGAACGCCCTGGCGATCACGTCGGGCGTCATGCCGGTGCCGGTGTCCGACACGCAGATCGACAGATACTGGCCGGGCAACAGGTCGCGCTCGCGCGCGGCACGGGCGTCGAGCCAGCGGTTGGCGGTCTCGATCGTCAGCCGGCCGCCATCGGGCATCGCGTCGCGCGCGTTGATGCACAGGTTGAGGATCGCGTTCTCCAGCTGGTTCGCGTCCACCAGCGTCGGCCATAGCCCGCCCGCCGCGACCACCTCCACCGCGATCTGCGGGCCGACCGTGCGACGAATGAGCTCCTCCAGCCCCGCGACGAGGCGGTTGACGTCGGTCGGGCGGGGGTCGAGCGTCTGCCGGCGCGAAAAGGCGAGCAGGCGATGCGTCAGCGCGGCCGCGCGCTTCGCCGCCCCCTGCGCGGCCAGGACATAGCGTTCGACATCGGTGAACCGGCCCTGCGCGACGCGGGCCTGCATCAGCTCGAGCGACCCGGTGATGCCGGTCAGCAGGTTGTTGAAGTCGTGCGCGATGCCGCCGGACAGCTGGCCCACTGCCTCCATCTTCTGGCTCTGACGCAGCGCCTCCTCCGCCGCCATCAGCTCGGCGGTGCGCGCCTCGACCTGCCGCTCCAGGGTCGCGTTCAGCTCGGCCAGCTCCTGCGCCTGGCGGCGGCGGTCGTCGATGTCGGTGTCCGTGCCGACCCAGCGGGTGACGGTGCCGTCCGCCGCGCGCACGGGCTCGGCGCGGACCAGGAACCAGCGATGGACGCCGTCGTGGCGGCGGATGCGCAGCTCCGTCTCCAGCACCGCGCCCGTCGCCTGCGACCCGCGCCAGGCCTCGGCGATGCGGGGCAGGTCGTCGGGATGCAGGATGTTGCCCCAGTCCGGCGGGTCGCGGCTCTCGCGCGTGGCGCCCACATACTGAAGCGCCTGATCGTTGAACCAGTAGACCTGACCCTGTGCGTTCGCGGCCCAGATGTGGGAGGGCACGGCCTGCGCGAAGACGCGGAACTGCTCGTCGCTGCGCCGGCGCGCGGCCTCGGCGCGCACCCGCTCCGATGCGGCGCGGACCCGCTCGGCGACGTCGCGCATCAGGGCCAGGTCGTCCTCCGCCCAGGGGCGCGGCTCGGCATGGTTCGCGAAGAAGAGCGCGACCAGATTGCCCTGCTCCACCAGCGGCATGTTGACGAACGACGCGGCACTGATCGCGCGCAGCGCGTCGGCGGTGTCCCGGGTGCGGGCGTCCTGCGCGACGTCGGCGATGGTGACGGTCACGCCCGCCTTGAGGTCGTCGATGTAGGAGCCGTAATCGCGGAAGTGCAGCAGGCCGGCGAGGCTTCGCACGCCCGGCGCGTTCCAGTCGCGGGCGATGGTGATCGTCTCGTCGGCCTTGTTGATGACGCCATAGCCGACGCGGCTGACGCCCAGCGCCTCGCCCAGCACGGCGCAAGCCTCGAACGCGATCTCCTCGGGGTCGTTCTGATCGCGCAGCCGGTCGCTGAGCGTGAGCAGCGTCGCCTGCCGCGCCTCCGCCCGCTTGCGCGCGGTGATGTCGAACACGACGCCCACGAAGCGCGTCACGCGGCCCGTCTCGTCGAGCCGCGATCGGCCCTGCGCCAGCACCCACATCTCCTGCCCGTCGATGCGGAGCCGGTACTCCCGGGCGAACGGCGCGCCCGTCGCGAGCGTCTCGGCGATCGCCGCCTGCAGCGCGGGCACGTCCTCGGGATGGATGTTGGCGAAGAAGTCAGCCGGCGGCGCGCCGGCCGCGGCCTTGGCGGGGTCGGCCCCGTACAGCGTGGCGAAGCGCGCATTGGCCGTGACCCGGTCGGCCACCACGTCCCAGTCCCAGGTACCGATCCCGTCCCCGGCGTCCAGCGCGTCCTGCAGCTGCTCGCGCGTCTCGCGCAGCGCCTGTTCGTCCCGCACCCGCGCGGTGATGTCGGTGAACAGCAGCGCGACGCGGTTCTCGCCCGGCGCGCCGGCGGGCATGACGTGGAGGTCGAACCAGCGGCCCAGCGGCGTCGATTCCACCTCCATATGGATCGGCACGCGGGTGCGCGCGACCTCGGCATAGGCACGCGTCGTGCGGTCGTCGCCGCCGGGCGCCAGCTCGCCGCGGGTGCGGCCGACGGCGCCGGTCACCCCCGTCTGCCGCCCGAAGCCGTCGTTCACCTCCACGAAGCGATGATCGACCGGCTCGCCGTCGCGGTACACGACCTCCACCAGGCACCAGGCGCTGTCGGTCGGGCGGAAGCTGCCGTCGGTCATCGCCGCCTGAAACTGCCGCGCGCGATCATCGCTCCCAGCCCCAGCAGCAGCAGCGGCGCGGCCCAGAGCAGCGCGGTCGCGGCGGAGAAGGGCGGGTCGTAGCTGACATAGTCGCCATAGCGCGACACCAGCCAGGCTCGGACCGTGTCAGGCGGCTCGCCCGCCGCGATCCGCCGGCGCACCAGCGCGCGCATGTCGCCGGCCATGTCGGCGTCCGAATCGGCGATCGACTGACCCTGGCAGACCAGGCAGCGCAGCGTCTCCATCAGCGCGCGCGCGCGCGCCTCCGCGGCCGGGTCGCGCAGCTGCGTGTTGGCGAGCGGCGCCGGGGGCAGGCCGGAGTCGGCCGTGGCGGGGCCGGCCAGCAGCAGGAGGAGTGCGAGGCCGCGCCTCATGGCCTGGCCATCGCGGCGAGCCGCTCGACCTCGTCGGCGTGGATGTCGCCGATATGCTGTTCCAGGATGGTGCCGGTGCCGTCGATCACGAAGGTTTCGGGCACGCCCGAGGAGCCGAGCAGCAGCTGGAGGCGACTGGCGCGGTCGTCGCCGAGGTGCTGGAAAGGGTCGCCGTAGCGGGCGAGGAAGCCGGCCACGTCGGTGCGCGTGTCGCGGATGGCGACGGCGTCGATCGGCACGCCCATCGCGCGGAGCCGCATGAGCTGCGGCGCCTCCGCCGCGCAGGGGATGCACCAGCTGGCGAAGACGTTGAGGAAGCGGACATGACCCTGGCGAAAGTCCGCATCGGTCAGCCCGGGCCGGCCGGGGATCAGCGGCGGCACCACGAAGGCGGGCAGCGTCCGCCCCACCAGCGCGGAGTGGACGGTGCGGTCGGCCGGGCGCCACAGGCCCCATGCGATGACCGCGATCACCATGACGAAGCCGAGCAGCGGCGCCCACAGCAGGGAAGGGCGCCTCACGCCCAGGCCTGCCGGAGCGCCACCCGCCGCTCGCGCCGCCAGCGCCCGACCAGCGACAGCGCGCCGCCGATCGCGACCAGCGCGCCGCCCAGCCAGATCAGCGTTACCCATGGCTTCCACCATAGCCGCAGCTGCCAGCTGCCGTCTGCATTGGGCTGGCCGACGACGGTGTAGAGCTGGCCGTCCCACGCGGTCAGGATCGCGGACTCGGTCGTGGTGGTGGGCGGCGTGGAGAAGAAGCGCTGCTGGGGGAGGAGCACGGTCGTGCCGTCCCCGCGCACGGCGTCCAGCCTGGCCTGCAGCGCCGACCAGTTGTCGCCGATCACGGGTGAGATGCCGCGCAGCGTGACGCTGTATGGTCCGACCCGCACGGCCTCGCCGACGCGCGCGGCGACCAGCCGCTCGGTCGTGAACGCGCTGTCGGACGCCATGCCCGCGAGGCTGACCGCGATGCCCAGATGCGCCACGACCATGCCCCAGGTGAACAGCGGCGTGCGGCGCAGGTCGCGGCCGCGCAGCGGGGCGAGGCT
>CAXTWJ010000230.1:3447-4768 GCA_964247925.1 uncultured Sphingomonas sp. | reverse complement strand
GTACGGCTGTGGAACAGCCCTTCCCCCGACCCCTCCCGCAAGCGGGAGTGGAGAAGCCGCGACGGTCAAAGGACGCCCTTGGTCGAGGGGATCGCGTCCGCCTTGCGGGCGTCGATCTCGATCGCCTGGCGCAGGGCCCGCGCGAGGCCCTTGAACGCGCTTTCGGCGATGTGGTGGTTGTTGGTGCCGTACAGCGTCTCGACGTGGAGCGTGATCCCGGCGGTCTGGGTGAAGGAGTGGAACCAGTGCCCGAACAGCTCGGTGTCCATCTCGCCCAGCCGCTTCTGGCTGAACTCGGTGCGCCACACCAGCCAGGGGCGGCCGGAGATGTCGAGCGCGACGCGGGTCAGGCACTCGTCCATTGGGCTGAGCGCGTCGCCGTAGCGGCGGATGCCGCGCTTGTCGCCCAGCGCCTCCGCGATCGCCTGGCCGATGGCGAGGCCGGTGTCCTCGACCGTGTGGTGCTGATCGATGTGCAGGTCGCCCTCGGTACGGATGTGAAGGTCGATCAGCGAATGGCGGCTGAGCTGTTCGAGCATATGGTCGAAGAAGCCCACGCCCGTCTGGATGTCGTACGCGCCCGTGCCGTCGAGATCGACGGTGACCGCGATGCGGGTCTCGGCGGTGTGGCGATTGACGGTGGCCTGACGCATCCTGCGCCTCATACGCCGCGCCGCTGTGCGTGCAACCTTGACCGGCGCCTTCGCCCGCGCCTACCCAAGGGCATGACCGACGGCCTGCCCGACAGCCTGATCCCATATGACGAGATCGTCCAGGAGGCGCTGCGCGCGGTGGTGGGCCGCGTGCTGGGCTCCGTCGCCGAGGGTGGCGGACTGCCGGGCGAGCATCATTTCTACATCACCTTCAAGACGCAGGCGCCCGGCGTCGATATTCCCAAGCGGCTGATCGAGCGGTTCCCCGACGAGATGACGATCGTGCTGCAGAACCGGTACTGGGACCTGCTGGTCGACGACGAGCGGTTCTCGGTGGGCTTGAGCTTCAACCAGATTCCGTCCAAGCTGGTGATCCCCTACTCGGCGATCACGGGCTTTCACGATCCGGCGGTCAATTTCGAGCTGCGCTTCCAGGCGCAGGAGGGGCCGGAGGTGGCCGCGACCGAGCATGACCCGGCGGAGAATGACGGCCCGGCGGCGGTGCCGGTCGAGGACGGGTCCAACGTCGTCGCGGTGGATTTCAAGAGGAAGAAGTGACGCGCCAGCGCCGGCGCGGCCCCGTCCGCGCCCCTGGCGCCCGCGCGGCCGGGCGCGGGCGTGGCCGCGCGTGGACGGGTCCGGGTTGTGGGCCGCGGCGGGGCGGGTGG
>CAXTWJ010000230.1:0-3437 GCA_964247925.1 uncultured Sphingomonas sp. | reverse complement strand
ACCCGTGCGTCGGGCGGCCAGGATGGTGCGACGGCGCGCATGCTCGGCCACGCCGCGGACGCGCTGCGGATCCTGCGCGCCGCGCCGATCGACGTACTCGGCCCGCGCGGCCGCGCCTGGGTGGTGGGGGAGGCCGCGCCCGGGCGGGGGGGGCCTCGTCGGGGCCCGTGGCGCCAGGGGGGCGGGGCTGGGCGTTGGCCGGGTTTCGACGTCAGGGTATTTACTCCCGTGACGGCGCGGTTAGGGCGAGCGCCACGCAGGGATGCTGAAACGAGTTCAGCATGACGGAGCTACTGAACCGATGACCGACACCCGTACCGAAACCGACTCGATCGGCGCGATCGCCGTGCCCGCCAATGCCTATTGGGGCGCGCAGACGCAGCGCTCGATCGAGAACTTCCCGTTCGGACCGGCCGAGCGGATGCCGATGGGCATCGTGCGTGCGCAGGCGATCGTGAAGCAGGCGGCGGCGCGTGTGAACCGGCGGCATGGGCTGGACGCCAAGCTGGCCGACGCGATCGAGGGTGCGGCGCAGGAGATCGTGGCCGGCCAATTGGACGCCCAGTTCCCGCTGGTGATCTGGCAGACCGGGTCGGGCACGCAGACCAACATGAACGTCAACGAGGTGATCGCCGGCCGCGCCAACGAGGTGCTGGCCGGCACGCGCGGCGGCAAGGCGCCGGTCCACCCCAACGATCATGTCAACATGAGCCAGTCGTCCAACGACAGCTTCCCCACCGCGCTCCACGTCGCGACGGTGCTCGCGACGCGCGACCAGCTGCTGCCGGCGCTCGACCGGCTGCACGCGGCGCTCGACGCGAAGGCGCTGGCGTGGGACGGCATCGTCAAGATCGGGCGCACGCACACGCAGGACGCGACGCCGCTGACGCTGGGGCAGGAGTTCTCCGGCTATGCCGCGCAGCTCGCCAGCTGTCGGCGGCGGATCGAGGGCGCGCTCGACGGCAACATTCGCAAGCTGGCGATCGGCGGCACGGCGGTCGGCACCGGCCTCAACGCGCCCGCCGGCTGGGCGCCCGACATGGTGGCGGCGATCAGCGACATCGCCGGCACCCCGTTCGAGGAGGCGCCCAACAAGTTCGAGGCGCTGGCGGCCAAGGACGGGCTGGTCTTCTTCGCCGGCGCGCTGACGACGCTGGCGGTGGCGCTGACCAAGATCGCCAACGACATCCGCTTCCTCGGCTCCGGCCCGCGATCGGGGCTGGGCGAGCTTTCGCTGCCCGCCAACGAGCCGGGCAGCTCGATCATGCCGGGCAAGGTCAACCCGACGCAGTGCGAATCGCTGACGATGGTCGCGGCGCAGGTGATCGGCAACGGCCAGGCGGTGACGGTCGGCGGGATGCAGGGGCATTTCGAGCTGAACGTCTTCATGCCGCTGATCGGCGCCAACGTGTTGCGCTCGATCGATCTGTTGTGCGTCGGCATGGTCAGCTTCGCCGACCGCTGCGTCGATGGTCTCGAGGCGAACGAGAAGCAGATCGCCGAACTGGTCGGCCGCTCGCTGATGCTGGTCACCGCGCTCGCCCCCGAGATCGGCTATGACAACGCCGCCAAGATCGCCAAGGAAGCCCACAGCCACGGCGAAACGCTGAAGGAGGCGGGGCTGCGACTGGGGCTGGTCGATGAGGCGACCTTCGATCGCGTGGTGCGGCCGGAGCTGATGATCGGGCGATGACCTCGTCATGCCGGGCTCGTCCCGGCATCCACGATCGTGCGGGTCAGCCGCTTCAGAGCTGATCCCGCCGTCACGCGTGAACTGCGGTGGATGCCGGCACAAGGCCGGCATGACGAAGCATGGGAACTTAGGTCGCGTCCAAACGCTTGCCGGGCAAAGGAGATTCGCATGAGCGCGACCACCATCGGCGGCCTGATCGGGGCGGCGATCGACAGCATGAGCGGCGATGACGACAGCAATGTCGATGGCGCGATCAAGGGCGCGATAATCGCGAACGTGCTGAAGGTCGTGCTCCCGGTCGCCGCGACTTATGCGGTTGGCTGGGCGGTGCTGCGCGGGCTGGGCGAGCTCAAGGATCGGGTTGCGGGCGCATGATCCGCTCCACCATCGGCCGGACCGTGGGCGCGCTGGTCGGCGCCGAACTGGACCGCCAGCGTGGGCAGAACGGGCTCAAGGGCGCGCTGATCGGCGCGCTCGCGGCAGGCGCGATGCGGCGCATGGGGCCGCTCGGGCTGTTGCTGGGCGGCGCTTATGCTGCCAAGAAGGCCCTGGATCGTCGGCGCGAGGGACGGCGAACGGTCTGACTTGGGTTGACGCTGGGGAGAGGCGCGGGGCAAGAGCCCCTATGTCGTCCCGTACGCCCGCCGACCCGCACGGTTTTCAGCGCCGGGGTGTGCTGTTCGTCCTTTCCTCGCCGTCGGGCGCTGGCAAATCCACGATCGCGAGGCTGCTGCTCGCCGCCGAGTCCGAGCTGGGCATGTCCGTCTCCGCCACCACGCGGCCGATGCGGCCGGGCGAGGAGGACGGGCGCGACTATCACTTCGTCGATCTGGACCGCTTCCGGCAGATGGTGGCCGACCACCAGTTCCTGGAATGGGCGCACGTCTTCGGCCACCGCTATGGCACACCGCGCGAACCCGTCGATGCCATGCTGTCGAGCGGGCAGGACGTATTGTTCGACATCGACTGGCAGGGCGCGCAGCAGCTCCATCAGATCGCGGGCGGCGACGTGGTCCGCGTCTTCATTCTGCCGCCGTCGATGCAGGAGCTGCACGAACGGCTGAGCCGCCGCGCGACGGACGCGCCGGAGGTGATCGAGGCGCGGATGGGCCGCGCCGCCGCCGAGATCAGCCACTGGGACGGCTATGACTATGTGCTGGTCAATGACGATGTCGAGCAGTGCTTCGCCAAGGTCCGCACGATCCTGGCGGCGGAGCGGCTGAAGCGGTCGCGGCAGACGGGGCTGATCGGGTTCATCCGCGGACTGTCCCGCTAGGGTGGTCGAGCCGGGACTGGTCGCGGCCTGGCTTGCCGGGCGCTCGCTGACCCGCGGGCTGCCGCCGCCGCTCGCTGACCGGGGCGCCCTGCGCGTCGACACGGGCACGCCCGACGAGATCGCACGCTGGGTGTTCGCCGCACCGGGCCCGGCGATCACGGCGCTGACGGGCGAGATCACGCGATCGGACTATGCCGTGCGCCTGGCGGGCGGCCATGGCGAGCTGACGCCGTTGCTCGCGCGCGGCTGGCGGGTCGTGAGCGAGAACCGCATGATGGTCGCGGGGAAGTTTCGCCGGTCGGCGACGCTGCCGGCGGGCTATGAGTGGCTGGAGCGGCGGGTGGGCGCGGTGACGCACCTGCGCGTGCTGGCTCAGGACGGGCTGCTCGCGGCGAGCGGCTACGCGGCGGCCTGCGACGGCGTGTTCGTCTATGACCGCATCCTGACGGTCGCGGGCCACCGGCGGCG
>CAXTWJ010000229.1:0-4831 GCA_964247925.1 uncultured Sphingomonas sp. | reverse complement strand
GACCTCAAGCGCTAGGGGTGATCAGGATGTTGCCGACCGGGGCGACCCGGCCGGTGCAGCCGGACTCGATCAGCGTGGTCGAGTCCATCTCGGTGACGATCGCGGGTCCGGGGATGACGTCGCTCGCCCGCAGCCGGGCGCGGTCGTAGATCACCGCCGGCCGCATCGCGCCGTCCATCCACAGCTGGTGATCGCGCAGCTTGGCGCCCGAGGGGTCACCGTCGCCTTCCGCCAACCGCGCCGGCGGCAGCTCGAAAGCGACGCCCAGCGCCACCGCGCGCAGGTTCACCAGTTCATGCGCGGTCGCCATATTGAACGAGAACAAGCGCAGATGCTCCGCATCGAACCGCGCAACCACGCCGGCAAGCCCGTCGCGCCGCAGCGTTTCCGCGTCGATCGCCAGGGGCACCTCGAACGCCTGTCCCTCATAGCGGATGTCGAGCTCGAACTGGCTGACGACCTCCTCCTCGCCCAACCCGTCGGCGAGCAGCTCGCCGCGCGTCTGCGCCGCCATCTCGTCCAGGATCGCCAGCACTTCGGCCTCGTCGGTGTCGCCGATGCGCCGGGAATAGCTGCGCGCGGTCTCCGTCCGCATTCGCGTGGTCGCATCTCCCAAGGCGCACAGCACCCCCGGCGACACCGGCGACACCGCGGGCCAGCTGCCCATCAGCCGGGCCACCGCGTTGACGTGGAGCGGCCCGGCGCCGCCGAAGCCCATCAGCGCGAACTCGCGCGGATCATAGCCCTGCTGGACCGAGATCATGCGCAGCGCGCCGAACATGTTCTCGTTGACGATGTCGACAATGCCGCGTGCCGCTTCCATCAGCCCGATGCCGAGCGCGTCGGCGATCGTCTGCACCGCGCGCGTGGCCCCCTCCCGGTCGAGGGTGAACGCGCCGCCGAGCAGCGACTCGGGCAGATAGCCGAGCACGACATTGGCGTCGGTGACGGTCGGCTGCACGCCGCCCTTGCCGTAAGCGACGGGGCCCGGCACCGCGCCCGCCGACTGGGGTCCGACACGCAAGGCGCCGGTCAATTCGGGAACATAGGCGATCGACCCGCCGCCCGCGCCCACCGTCTTCACGTCAAGCGAGGAGACGCGCACCGACAAGTGCCCGACCTCGGTCGTCCGCACCCGGCGCGGCTCGAGGTCCTCGATCAACGCGACATCGGTCGACGTGCCGCCGACGTCCAGCGTCAGGATGTTGCGCAGCCCGGCATTGGCGCCCACCCACAAGGCCCCCGCGACCCCGCCCGCCGGGCCCGACATCAACAGCGAGACCGGATGCTCCTCCGACTTTTCCGAGCTCATCAGCCCACCGTCGGAGCGCAGCAGGCTGATCCGCCCGGCCATGCCGACCTCGCGCAGCTTGGTGCGCAGGTTGCGGACGTAACGGCCGACCACCGGCCTGACCGCGGCGTTCGCGACGGTGGTGAGCGTGCGCTCATACTCCTGCATCTCGGGCAACACCTCGTGGCTGAGCGAGACGGGCACGTCGGGCATCACCTCGGCGGCGATCTCGCGCACGCGGCGCTCGTGCGCGCCGTTGAGGTACGCGTTCATCAGCGACACGGTGAGCGCCTCGACGCCCTGCGCCCGCAAGCTCTCCAGCTGCGCACGGATGTCAGCGTCGTCGGCCGGGCGCAGCTCGTCGCCGCGCGCGTCCATGCGGCCCGCGATCTCCACCGTGTCCTCCAGCGCCGCCAAGGGTTCGGGCTTGGGCCAGATGATCCATCCCGCCAGCCCGCCCGGCACATAGGAGCGCGCGATCTGCATGATCTGGCGATACCCCTGGGTGACGATCAGCCCGACACGCGCGCCCTTGCCCTCCAGCACCGCGTTGGTCGCGACGGTGGTGCCGTGGAGCAGCAGCTCGACCTCGGCAGGCGCGATGCCCGCCGCGCCGCACACCGCGTCGACTCCGGTCAGGATACCGACCGAGCTGTCCGTCGGCGTCGACGGCGTCTTGTGCCGCCAGAACGTGCCTGATTGCTGGTCGAGCAGCAGCAGGTCGGTGAAGGTCCCGCCCACGTCGACGCCGAGCCGAAAGGCCATATCCGTGTTCCTCAAGCCGCGTGGGGTGGAAAGGGGCCGGCGTGCGCGAGCCGGCCGGGAAGCGTCCTGCCGAGCAGACGGCCAAGCCAGCCGGCGCTGTCGATCAGGCGTGGGAGGTCCAGTCCGGTCGCGATCCCGGACCGGCCCAGCAGATAGGCCACGTCCTCGGTCGCGACGTTGCCGGTCGCGCCCGGCGCGAACGGGCACCCGCCCGCTCCGCCGATCGATGCGTCGATCGTGGCGGCGCCCGCCTCGATCGCCACCCAGACGTTCGCGATGCCGGTGCCGCGAGTGTCGTGCAGGTGGACCCGCACCGGCAGCGGCGCGATCGCCTCGCCCACGCGCTCGACCAGCTCGCTCACCCGCGCCGGCACCGCGACCCCGATCGTGTCGGCGAGCGCCACCTCGACAGGCTGCGCATCCGCCGCGCGCTTGGCCATGGCGACCACGCGATCCGGCGACACCTCGCCCTCGAACGGACAGCCAAACGCGGCGCCGATCGTGACCTGCCCCGTCCGCCCGGCCGCGCGGGCCTGGCGCACCACGTCCATCGCCACGTCGAGCGACTGGTCGCTGGTCTGCCCCTGGTTGCGCATCGCCAAACCCTCGGTCGCGACGCACACCGCACCGAGCTGATCCACCCGGGTCGCCAACGCCCGTTCCGCGCCGCGCGCGTTCAAGACCAAGCCGATGTATGTCACGTCGTCGCGCTCGGGCAACCCGGCCACCACGCCTTCCGCATCCGCCATCCGCGGCACGCGCGCGCCGTTGACGAAGCTCGCCACCTCGATCCGCCGCACCCCCGCCGCCAGCGCACGCTCGACCAGCGCGACCTTGTCCGCGGTCGACACCACCATCGCCTCGTTCTGCAATCCATCGCGCGGCGAGACCTCGACGATCTCGATGGTGGTCGGTCGCGAGGTCATGCCCGGACCACGCTCTGTTTCAACTCGACCAAGACCCCGTCCGCGCCCGCCGGGTCGAGCCATGCGACCGGGTCGGCCACCCTGCTCTCCGCGCCAAGCTGACGATAGCCCTGTCCCGCCAACGCCGCGCGCGCGGCGGCCAGGTCGGGAACGGCGAAACAGACGTGATGCAGCCCGCCCTCGGGCCGACGGGCGAGGAAATTGCTGGCGTTGTGGTCCTCCAGCCTGTCCTTGATCGGTGAATCGAGTGTAGTCGGCTCGATCAGCTCGATCGTCATGTTGCCGAACCGAACGAATGCCTTGGCGATGCCCTGCCCCTCGCGCGCGACCGGCTCGCTCACCGCGCAGCCGAGCGTACGGTAAAGCGTCGCCGCCGCGCCGAGGTCGCGTACGACGATGCCGAAATGATCGATCAGAGGCGGGGCATCCGCTGCTGGCTGCATGGTTGCTCTTCTCCTGACGGCGTGACCTCAGATCGCCGCGATCGCCTCGATCTGGATCACTGCGTCGGGCAGCGGCCCGGGGCCGTGGATCACGATGAACTCGGCCGCCGGCAGCGCGTCGTCGGACAGAAACCGCGCCCGCACGGCTTCGAACACCGCGATGTCGGCTTCGTCCTCCAGATACACCGTCATCTTGACCAGATCGCTCAGTTCGCCCCCGGCCGTCCGTGCCGCCTCGCCCAGTCGCTCGAAGGCCGCGAAGGTTTGCGCCGCCAGACCCGGCCGGCGTTCCAGCCGCTCCAAGGCCGTGATCCAGGGCGCCTCGCGACGCAGGTCGGCGTGCGAGCGGACCAGCCGTCCGCTGGCGTCGTGCCCGACCATGCCGGAAAAGAACACAAACGAGCCGACCGCCATGCCCGCCGGCGCCGCGAACGGGGCGTCGCCCGTCCAGGCGATCGGGCGCATCGTCAGCCCGAACGCGGGGTCGAGCACCGTCAGCTCAATCTCAATCCGGCAGCCGCGATGGCCGACCTCGTCAAAGCCCGACACCGCGAGCGCGGGCTCATGCGCCCCGAACGTCGCCCGATGCACCCGATGGAACACCGCGAAGTCTCGCACGTCGGCGAGATAGACGGTGGACAGCACCACGTCGTCGAACCCTAGCCCGACGCTTTCCAGCAACTCGCGCAATTGGTGGTAGACATACCAGGTCTGCGCCGCGATCGGCCCGTCGCGGCTATCCGGATGGCTCCGCCCGGTCGCGAGTCCGCGTCCCTCCGGCGGCACGTCGTCGAAACCCTGCACCACCGGCTTGCCGGGTTCCGACGTCTTGATCGGGATATGCCCGGCGGTGAACACCAGCGGTCCGGACCGCACCGCCTGCGAGTAATGCGAGGCGGAGGGCAGGCGCGAGAGGTCGACCGCCGCCACCACCTCACGTGGGCCGAATAGCGGGTCCAGGCCGGGCGCGACCGCGATGGCGTCCAGCCCGATCCATTGCTCGCCATTCCCCGGGATCGCCCGCACGCCAAGACCGCTCGACGGCGAGGGCACCGGTTGCCAGTGGCGGCGCGCCTGTTCGTAACAGGGAAAAAAGCGCTTGTCCTTCTGCCAGACGTGCTGGCGCAGGATCTGGCTGTTGTCGCTTCCCGCTTGCGCAAGGATGTTCTCCAGCCGCTGGTGTGCGCCCCAGGCGCTGCCCGAAACCCGTCCCTCATAGGCGTCGACCAGGCCATAGCCCTGGCGCTTGACCTGCCCTTCGACGGGCAGCGCGTCGAAACCGTCGTCGGCGAGCGTCGAGCGTGCGCCGGAGGTGAAAACCAGCCCGCCCGCGACGACCGCGTCGGGGTAGCGGCCGTCGGTCGAGCGGTCGTCGAGATAGATCGCGCGCCGGCGGAGGGAGGGCC
>CAXTWJ010000228.1:228-4840 GCA_964247925.1 uncultured Sphingomonas sp. | reverse complement strand
TCCCCTTCGCCGCCAACAGCCGCGCCAAGACCAACCGCGACACCGACGGCTTCGTGAAGGTGATCGCGGACGCGAAGAGCGACCGCGTGCTGGGCGTGTGGATCATTTCATCGCTCGCCGGCACCATGATCGCCGAGGCGGCGATGGCGATGGAGTTCGGCGCGACGAGCGAGGACATCGCCTACACCTGCCACGCGCATCCCACGCATGCGGAAGCGCTGAAGGAAGCGGCGATGGCGGTGCAGGGCAAGCCGATCCATATCTGAGGCGCGGTCGAAACCGACAAACGGGTACGGTGCCTGGGTGACCGCTGACGCTGTGCGAAGCTGGCTTGGACGTTGAAGCTATGCTTGCCTAGCCAGCTAGCGTCTATGCCCGCCTGTTCGGCCAAAGACGCACTAAGTCCGAATGTGGTGTCCACGGAAACGCTACGCTTCACCGGGCCCTTCTTGGCGCCTTCCATCCGCTCCTCCTGAGCGCGACCGCTTCGGTGTTGGGGTCGTCAATGGACAACCTCGGTTCAATACCGACTGTCGCGATCTTGCCGCCCGCACCGGCGCTCGCCGACAAGGTGAACCGCCACTGGCCCGCTTGCGACGGCACCATCCGGTTCGCCGCTTATCGTGCGTTGGGGAAGGCTTGGGCGCGGCGCGGCGCGGCCTCATCGAGCACCACCAAAAGGCTTCGCCTCGCAGCCCCAACCATGTTGTGTGGAGAGCTATTCGCGGTAGGCCGGAAGCACCCCCTTTGTGTCGTGCCGCCACCTTCGAAGCGGGCGGCATCCGTCAAGCGCCGGGGGACAATCGTTTGATGATCAGCGCCGGGGCCATTCCGCCTGCCGCGCACATGGTGACTAGCCCGAAGCGGCCACCAGTGCGCTCCAATTCGTCAAGCACGGTTCCAACCAGCATCGCGCCGGTGGCGCCGATCGGGTGGCCCAGCGCGATAGCGCCGCCGTTGACGTTGACCTTGGTGCGGTCGAGCCCGAGATCGCGGATGAACTTCTCCGGCACGACCGCGAAGGCCTCGTTCACCTCCCATAGGTCGATGTCCTCGATTGACAGGCCAGCCTTGGCGAGCACCTTGCGGGCGGCGGGGACGGGCGCGTTGAGCATCAGCGTGGGGTCGTCGCCGACATTTCCGGTCGCGACGATGCGGGCGCGCGGCGTCAGCCCGTGCGCGTCCGCATAGGCCCGGCTTGCCAGCAACACCGCCGCCGCGCCGTCGACCACGCCCGAGGAGTTGCCCGCGTGATGGACGTGGTTGATGTCCAGATCGGGATAGCGTCGCGCGATCTGGCCGCGGAAGGTCTGACCGTCCCCGAACGGCTGGTCGGCGATGCGGTCGAACGCGGGCGCGAGCGCCGCGAGCGCGTCGGTCGTGGTTTCGGGACGGGGGTACTCGTCGCGATCGAGCAGCACGGTACCGTCGTCGCCCATGACGGGGACAAGGCTGCGGGCGAAGCGTCCCTCCCCGATCGCGCGCGCCGCGCGACGCTGGCTTTCCAAGGCATAGGCGTCGAGCGTGGCGCGATCGATCCCTTCCAAGGTCGCGACCGCGTCGCCGCACACGCCCTGATGCGACTGGGGGTGCAGCGCGTCGAGCCGATCGTGGCCGGCACCCATCAGCGCCGGCGCGAAGCCCGCCGCCGCCTCGTCGCGCGCGCGCGTCGCGGTGTAGCTCATCATCTCCGTCCCGCCGGCGACCAGCAGGTCCTCCATGCCGCTCATGATCTGCGCGGCGGCAAAGTTCACGGCGGTGATGCCGCCGCCGCAGAAGCGGTCCAGCGTCGTGCCCGAGGCGCGGACGTCATAGCCGGCGGCGAGCGCGGCCATCCGCCCCAGGTCGCCGCCCTGCTTGCCCTTCTGGGTGGAGGTGGACCAGATCACGTCGTCCACGTCCGCCGTGTCGATCCGGTTGCGCTCGGCGATCGCCTTCAGCACCGTCGCGGCGAGGTGCTGCGGGTGAAGATGCGCCAGCGCGCCCTTGCCCGCCCGACCGAGCCCGCGCGGCGTGCGCACCGCGTCGATGATATAGGCGTCCATTGGTCTTGGCTCCGTTTATGCGCCCGAGAAGACGGGCGGACGTTTCTGCTGAAAGGCGGCCACCGCCTCGCGATGATCGTCGGTGGCGTGGCAGAGCGCCTGCATCGCCGCCGAGGTCTCGAGTACCGCCGCGAGGCTGGCCGTCCGGGCCTCGCGCAACAGCCGCTTGGTCATCCGCGTGGCGTGGGGCGGGTTGGCCGCGATGCGCGCGGCGAGCGCGCGCGCCTCGTCCGCCAGCGCCGCGTCCGGCACGACGCGCGAGATGAGGCCGATCGCCAGCGCCTCGGCCGCGTCGATGATGTCGCCGGTCAGCGCCAGCTCGCTCGCCTTGGCGAAGCCCACGATCCGGGGCAGCAGCCAAGCGCCGCCATCACCGGGGATCAGCCCCAGCTTAACGAAGCTCTCGGCGAAGCGGGCGCTCTCGCCGGCGAGCCTGATGTCGCACAGGCAGGCAAGGTCGCAGCCCGCGCCGATCGCCGGCCCGTTGACGGCCGCGATCACCGGCACCTCCAGCGCCTCGAACAGCAGCGGCAGGCGCTGGATACCGAGCCGGTAGTTGCGCCGGGTCGCCGCCGGCACCGCGTCGGCCAGTCCGCCCCCGGCCGCCATCGCGGCGATGTTGCCACCGGTGGAGAAGGCCTTGCCCGCCCCCGTCAGCACGACGCAGCGCACCGCCGGGTCGCGGTCCGCTGCCTCCATCGCGGCGACCAGCGCGTCGACCACCGGCAGCTCGGAGATCGGGTTGCGCAGGCCCGGCTGGTTGAGCGTCACCGTTGCGATCCCGTTCGCCCGCTCGACCAAGACGAGAGGGTCGGTCATCGCGGCGGCATCCTAATCGCGCCGTCGAGCCGGATCGTCTCGCCGTTGAGCATCGGGTTCTCGATGATCTGCTGCGCCAGCATCGCGAACTCGTCGGGGGCGCCGAGGCGCGCGGGATGCGGCACCGCCCGCGCCAGCGCACCGCGCACCTCGTCCGAGAGGCGCGCCAGCAGGGGCGTCTCGAACGTGCCCGGCGCGATCGTGCAGACGCGGATGCGGTGCTGCGCCAAATCGCGCGCGGCGACCAGCGTCATGCCGACGATGCCGGCCTTGGCCGAGGCGTAGGGGATCTGCCCGACCTGCCCCTCATACGCCGCCACCGACGCGGTCAGGACGACCACACCGCGCTCTTCCCCCACCGGCTCGGCGCGCGCCATACGTGCCGCGGCCAGCCGCAGCACGTTGAAACTGCCGACCAAGTTAACCCGGACGATCCCCTCATATTGCTCCAGCGAGCCCGGCTCGCCCGTCTTGTCGATGACCCGCATCGGGCCGCCCCGACCGGCGCAATGCACCACCGCGCGCAGCGGTCCGGCATCCTCCGCCAGGTCGAGCGCGGCGTTGACGGCGGCGGTGTCGGTCACGTCGGCGGCCGCGAAGCGCGCACCCATGCCCGCCGCCACGCTTTCGCCATCCGACTGGGCAAGATCGACGATGACCACGTCCGCACCACCGCGCCGCAGCCGCTCCGCCACGGCGCGCCCCAGGCCCGATGCCCCGCCCGTGACCAGCGCGACCGATCCTTCCAGCTTCATGCGACGTCTTCCTCGATCGGGGTGACCAGCACCTGCGTATTGGTGTATTCGAGCAGGCCTTCGACGCCGCCTTCGACGCCGATGCCCGATTGCTTGTGGCCGCCGAACGGCAGGCCGGGATGCAAGTACTGCACCTCGTTGACCCACACCGTGCCGCATTCCAGCCGCGCCGCGATACCGCGCGCCGCCGCGACGTCGCGCGACCAGACGGAGGCGGCGAGCCCGTACTCGCTGTCGTTGGCGCGCGCGACCACCTCGTCGATGTCGTGGAAGCGGAGCAGCGGCACGACCGGCCCGAACGGCTCCTCCCGCACGATCGCGGCGTCGTCGGCCGGGTCGTCGACCAGCGTCACCGGCACGAAATAGCCGCGGCCCTCGCCCGGCGCGTCGCCCGCCACCAGCACGCGCCCGCCGGCCGCGCGCGTCTGCTGGATCAGCGAACGGACGCGCTCATATTGCGCACGGTTCTGGACGGGGCCGAGCTCGATGCCCGGTGCCGCGCCGTTGCCCATCGGCACCGTGCGCGCGAACGCCGCCAAGGCGTCGCGGAACCGGTCATAGATCGCGTCGTGAACGTAGAGGCGCTTGGCGGCGATGCAGATCTGCCCGCTGTTGCGGAACGCCGCCCAGAACAGCTTGGGCACCGCGTCGTCCAGGTCGACGTCGGGCAGCACGATTGCCGGGTCGTTGCCGCCCAGCTCCAGCGTCACCCGCTTCAGTCCCTCGGCTGCGCTCGCCATCACGCGGCGGCCGGTCACCGTCGAGCCGGTGAAGCTGATCTTGTCGACGCCGGGATGCGCGGTCAGCCACGGGCCGAGCCGGTCGCCGCCGGTGACCACGTTGAGCACCCCGGGCGGCACCAGGTCCGCCACCAGCGCCGCGATACGCAGCATGACGAACGGCGTGTAGGGCGACGGCTTGAGCACCACCGTGTTGCCGGCGACCAGCGCGGGCGCGACTTTCCACAGCGCCAGGATGACGGGGTAGTTCCAC
>CAXTWJ010000228.1:0-218 GCA_964247925.1 uncultured Sphingomonas sp. | reverse complement strand
CGCCCGGCGGCCGGGGGCGCCCCCCGCCCCGAGCCCCCCGACCACGCCCGGCGGCACGCGGCGCACCTCGACCCGGCGCGCGCCGTCCTCGCTCACCTTGATCGGCGGCGATAGCGCGGCCGCGCCCGCCATGAACGCGGCGGCGCCCAGCACCTCCGACCGGGCGAGCGCGAGCGGGCGGCCCTGCTCGGCGGTGAACAGCGCCGCCAGCTCGTCGG
>CAXTWJ010000227.1:2107-4858 GCA_964247925.1 uncultured Sphingomonas sp. | reverse complement strand
CCCCCCCCCCGCCGGGGGGCGGCCGCCCCCCCCCCCCACAACGGGCCCCCCCTCCGCGCACGCCCCGCCGTCACGCGCTGCGCGCGCGCCACCTCCCCGCGAGCGGGGAGGATCGACAATGCCCATCACCGCCCCTTCTTCTGATACATGGCGAGCATCCGCGCGGTCACCGCGAAGCCGCCGAAGATGTTGATGCTCGCCAGCATCACCGCCGCGAGGCCGAGCCACTTGGACGTGACGCTCCCACTCGCCGCCGCCGCGATCAGCGCGCCGACGATGATGACCGAGCTGACCGCATTGGTGACCGCCATCAACGGCGTGTGCAGCGCCGGGGTGACGCTCCACACGACGTAATAGCCGACGAAGCAGGCGAGGACGAAGACGGAGAGGATGGAAACGAAGTCCATGGTCTACCTTTGCTCCTCCCCAGCTTGCTGGGGAGGGGGACCGCCGGCCGCAGGCCGGTGGTGGAGGGGCTTGGACGCGAGCGCCACGAGCGCCGCCGCACTCTCGTCCGCGTTGCGAAGGATGTCGCGCGCGGGCACGCGAATGACGGTCAGACCTCGCTCAAGATACGTCGCATCCTTGCGCACGTCCCGGGCCATCACGCCCGGCTGGGAGTGGATCTGGCCATCGACTTCAACAATCAGCCGAGCCGAGGCACAGTAGAAATCCGCGATGCAGTCCAGTCCGATCGCGTGCTGCCGCCTGAACTTGAGGCCCGCAGGCGAGCCACGCAGGCGCTGCCAGAGCAGCACTTCGGGATAGGTCATCTGCCGGCGCTGCTTGCGCGCACTCTCTACTATTGGCGGCACCTTGGGGTGATGCGCCCCTCCACCACGACGCTTCGCGTCGCGGTTCCCCTCCCCGTGCCGGGGAGGATTAATCATAAGCCAAGTCTCGGGTGCACCACCGCGCCGCCCCGGGTCAGGCGGATCGCGTCGCCGATCTCGGCGTCCAGCACGGGGCGGCCGGCGTCCTTGTCCCAGAAGGCGGTGAGGAAGTTGAGGAGGTTGCGCGCGAACAGGGCGCTGGCGTCGGCGGCCAGGCGCGAGGGGACGTTGCGGTGGCCGACGACCTTGACCCCGTGCCGCTCGACCACCTCCCCCGCCACCGCGCCCTCGACGTTGCCGCCCTGCTCCACCGCGAGGTCGACCACGACCGAGCCGGGGCGCATCGTCGCGAGCTGCGCGTCCGTCACCAGCCGCGGCGCGGGGCGGCCGGGGATGAGCGCGGTGGTGATCACGATGTCCTGCCTGGCGATGTGGCCCGACACGAGCGCGGCCTGCGCGGCCTGGTACTCCGCCGACGTCTCCCCCGCATAGCCGCCGGCGCCCTCGCCCTCGATCCCGGCGACGTTCTCGACGAAGACCGGCTTGGCGCCGAGCGACATGATCTGCTCGCGCGTCGCCGAGCGGACGTCGGTGGCGGACACCTGCGCGCCCAGGCGACGGGCGGTGGCGATCGCCTGCAGCCCCGCGACGCCGACCCCCATCACGAACACCTTGGCCGCCGAGACGGTGCCGGCGGCGGTCATCATCATCGGGAACGCGCGACCGTACTCGGCGGCGGCGTCCAGCACCGCCTTGTAGCCCGCCAGGTTCGATTGCGACGACAGGATGTCCATCGACTGCGCGCGCGTGATGCGCGGCATCAGCTCCATCGCCAGCGCCTCGACGCCGGCGGCGGCATAGGCATCGACGCGGGCGCGCTCGCCGAAGGGGTTGAGGCTCGCCACCACCCACGCGCCTTCGGTCACGCCGGACAGGCTCGCCGGGTCCGGCCCCTGCACGCCCAGCATCACATCGGCGCCCGCGACGACGGCGGGCAGATCGGACAAGGTCGCGCCCGCCGTCTCATACTCCGCGTCGGCGAACGACGCCGCCTCGCCCGCGCCACGCTCGATCGCGACGGAAGCGCCCAGCGCGAGCAGCTTCCTCACCGTTTCCGGCGTGGCGGCGACCCGCTTCTCGTGCGCCGCACGCTCGCGGAGGACGGCGATCTTCACCCGCGCTATTTCGCGATCAGCCAGATCACCAGCATGACGATCACCGCGACCCCGGCCGCCCCCCATTTCAGGAGGCCGATCAGGCCGTCATAGGTCCGCACGTGCGCGTCGAGGTCCTGATTGCCGGACATCCATCCCACCATTCGTTGATCCGTGTCGCCGTGGACTGTAGCCAGCGCCCCGCCCCGCCTCAAGCGGGATTAAACCGCCCTTTACGCCTGCGCGGCTACGGCACGGCCCGTGAGCCGAGAGTCCCACCCATGACCCGCAACGGCCAGCGCCTGCTGCTGCTGATCGACGACGAGCCCGCGCAGCGCCGTCTGGTCGCCGCGCTCGCCGCCCGCGCGGGCTGGCGCGCGATCTTCGCGGCGGATGGCGAAATGGGCGTGGCGACGCTGGGCACGCAGGACGGGATGCAGCTGGACGCGATCCTGCTGGATCACTGGGCCGCCGACGCCGATGCGTGCGGCGTGATCGCGGCGTTGCGGGAGCGTCGCCCTGCGCTGCCGATCCTGATGCTGACCGCCAACGGCTCGGTATCGCAGGCTGTGGCGGCGATGCGCAGCGGCGCGACCGACTTCCTGGTCAAGCCGCTGGCGCCCGAGCGGCTGCTCGCCGCGCTGGAGGCGGCGGTGGCGGGCACGGCCGCGGGCGAGCTCCGCCCGCTGACGGAGAAGATTCCCGCGCTGCTCGGCTTCGACGAGCTCGGCGGCTCCGCGCCCGCCGTCCGCGCCGCGCGGGCG
>CAXTWJ010000227.1:0-2097 GCA_964247925.1 uncultured Sphingomonas sp. | reverse complement strand
GGCCAAGGCGGCGCGCGCGCGCCTTCCCGTGCTGATCGAAGGCGAGAACGGCGTCGGCAAGGAGGTGATCGCCGAGGCGATCCACGCCGCCTCGCCGCGCGCGCGCAGGCCCATGGTGACGGTGAACTGCGGCGCGCTGCCGGCCAATCTGGTCGAGAGCGAGCTGTTCGGGCACGAGATGGGCGCGTTCACCGGCGCGTTCGAGCGCAAGGTCGGCCGCTTCGCGCAGGCTGACGGAGGCACGCTGTTCCTGGACGAGGTCGGCGAGATGCCGCTCGACGCCCAGGTGAAGCTGCTCCGGTTCCTGCAAAGTGGCGAGGTTCACGCGATCGGTGCCCGCCACGCGCGCGAGATGGACGTGCGCGTGATCGCCGCGACCAATCGGCGGTTGGGCGACGAGGTGGAGGCCGGGCGGTTCCGCGCGGACCTCGCCGATCGGCTGAGCGTGGTGCCGGTCACGATCCCGCCGCTGCGCGAGCGGGTCGGTGACATCCCGGCGCTGACCCGGCACCTGCTGGCGCGCATCGCGCAGCAGCCTGGTTTGCGCGCGCTGGGCATCACCGACGAGGCGCTGCAGCTGCTCGGGCAATATGACTGGCCGGGGAATGTCCGGCAGCTCGGCGACGCGCTGTTCCGCGCGGCGGTGCTGTGCGAGGGCGCCGCCCTGACCCGCGCCGATTTCCCGCAGATCGAGTCACTCGGCGCCCGGCGGCACGCGACCACGCAGGCGGCGATGGCGGGCGGCGTGACGCTGTTCCGCCCCGACGGCAACATGCGCCCGCTGGAGGATATCGAGGCCGACGTGATCCGGCTCGCGATCGGCCATTATCGCGGCCGCATGACCGAGGTCGCGCGCCGGCTGGGGATCGGGCGATCAACGCTTTATCGCAAGCTGGGCGAATTAGGGATCGAATCGGCCGCCTAGGACCGTTCAGCCGACCAGCGCCTGATCGCGCAGGCCGCGCCAGACGCGTGCTGCCTGAACGGTGGCGGCGACGTCGTGGACGCGGAGCAGCTGCACGCCCGCGTCCATCGCCTTGGTCGCGAGCGCCACGCTGCCGCCGAGGCGCTGATCCGCGGGGGCCTCGTTGGACAGGGCGCCGATCAGCCGCTTGCGGCTGGCGCCGAGCATGATTGGCACGCCTAAGCCGTGGAACAGCGTGAGGCCGTTCAGGAGCTGGAGGTTCTCCGCCAAGGTCTTGCCGAAGCCGATGCCCGGATCGGCGACGATCCGCGCGCGATCGACTCCGGCGGCGGTGACGGCGGCGATGCGCGCCTCCAGCCAGTCGAATACCTGCGTGAGGACGTCCATATATTGCGCGCGGCCGTGCCCGCCGGCCCTGGGATCGGGCGAGTGCATCAGCACCACCGGGCAGCCCGCGCGCGCGACGACGCCCAACGCGCGATCGTCCCAGTGGAGCGCGGAGACGTCGTTGACGATACCCGCGCCCGCGGCGAGCGCGGCCTCCATCACCGCCGCCTTGCGCGTGTCGATCGAGACGAGCGCGCCGCTGCGGGCGAGCCGTTCGACGACCGGCACGACGCGCGCGATCTCGTCGCCCTCCCACACCGCCGCCGCGCCGGGCCGCGTCGACTCGCCACCGACATCGACCAGCGCGGCGCCCGCGACCGTCATGTCGACGCCGGCGGCCGCTGCGCCTTCAGGATCGCCTGCATGGGTGCCGCCGTCGGAGAAGCTGTCGGGCGTGACGTTGAGGATGCCCGCGACCTGCGGCTGATCGAACCGCAGCGTGCGCTCGCCCAATGTAAGCGCGGGTCGCGGGGCGGTGATGCGGGCGTGGAGCGCCTGGGCGCGCTCGCCCAGCGTCGCGACGTCGGCGACGGGCACGGTGCGGCGGCGCCCGTCCTCGATCAGCTGATACGCCGCGAACCAGTTCAGCCCCCCCGCCAGCCGCGCGGCCTCGCCGTCATGGTGAATCGGCGAGGCGATGAACTGGGTGGGGAGGAGGTGCATGATCGTCCTTCTCCCTCTCCCATTCAGGGGAGAGGGTCGGGGAGAGGGGGAGGATAGCCCGCTCTACAGGGGGGGGGGGGGGGGGGGGGGGGGGGGGGGGGGGGGGGGGGGGGGGGGGGGGG
>CAXTWJ010000226.1:0-4863 GCA_964247925.1 uncultured Sphingomonas sp. | reverse complement strand
AGCATGTCGGCCATCATGTCGGGCGCGGCCCACATCCCCTTGCCGATCTGCGCGCGGCCCGCGAGGCCGCAGGCGAGGCCGATCTGGACGTTGCGGTCCTCATACGCCTTGATCCACGCCGACCCCTTCATCTCCGCCTTGCGGATCATTGGGCCGGCTTGGAGGGCGGTGTGGATTTCGTCGCCGGTGCGGTCGAGGAAGCCGGTGTTGATGAATACCAATCGGTGCCGGAAGTTGGCAATGGTGGCGGCCAGGTTGGCGCTGGTGCGGCGTTCCTCGTCCATCAAGCCCACCTTGATGGCGTGGCGTGGCAGGGCGAGCAGATCCTCCACCGCGTCGAACAGCCGGTCGGTGAAGGCGGCCTCGTCGGGGCCGTGCTGCTTGGGCTTGACGATGTAGATGGAGCCGGCGCGGCTGTTCTTGCCCTGGTCGTGCAAAGCGCAGAGCGACGTGACGATCGCGTCGAGGATGCCTTCGGGCGCTTCCTGACCGTCGATCAGGACCGCCGGCGTGGTCATCAGGTGGCCGACGTTGCGCACGAACAGCAGCGCGCGGCCGGGCAGGACCAGCTCGCCGCCGTCGGGCGTCGTGTAGCGGCGGTCCTCGGCGAGGCGGCGGGTGAGCGTCTGGCCGCCCTTCTCGAACGTGTCGGACAGGTCGCCGCGCATGACGCCCAGCCAGTTGGCATAGGCCGCGACCTTGTCGTCGGCATCGACCGCGGCGATCGAGTCCTCCAGGTCGCAGATGGTGGTGATCGCCGATTCGAGGACCACGTCGGCGATGCCGGCCGGGTCGTCGCGGCCGATCGGGTGGGCGCGGTCGATCACGACCTCGATGTGCAGCCCGTAGTGCCGGAACAACGGATTGTCGCCCGCCCGGCCGACCAGCCGCGGATGGTCGCCGCCGTCCAGCGTCGCCGTCCAGCCGGGGACGGCGTCGTCGAGGAACGACTTGGCCCAGGCGATCACCTTCGCGCCGTGCTCCGGATCGTAGCCGCCGGGCTTGGCCTGTCCGAGCGCGTCCGTCCCGTACAGCGCGTCGTACAGGCTGCCCCAGCGCGCGTTCGCGGCGTTCAGGAGGAAGCGCGCGTTCAGGACAGGGACGACCAGCTGTGGGCCTGCGGTGGTCGCGACCTCCGCGTCGACGTTCTGCGGGTCGATCGCGAACGGCGCGGGCTCGGGGACGAGATAGCCGATCTCGCGCAGGAACGCCTCATCGACCGCGCCGCCCGCCTGATAGCGCGCGTCAATCAGCCCTTGCAGCTCGTCGCGGCGCGCCAGCAGCGCGCGGTTCTCGGGCGTGAAGCGCGCGAAGATGGCGGCCGTTCCCCGCCAGAATGCCTCGGCGTCCAGCCCCGTGCCGGGCAGCGCCCGATCCTCGATGAAGCGGACCAGCGGCTCCGCGACCTGCAACCCGGCCTTGTCGATCATGCACTTGCTCCGATGGTCTGCATGGGCCTGGGGAGGGCAGGTGTCGCTTGGGGCATGGTGGGAGGTCAGGTCAAGGCGAGCGTCACCGCCTCGATCCGGCGGAGCATGGCGGTGAAGGCGGCGACCTCTTCAGGGCTGAAGTGCGCGAACACCCGGCGTTCCAGCTCCAGCGCCTTGGGCGCGACCTGCGCGTGGAGGTCACGGCCGGCGGGGGTGAGGTCGAGCAGGTGCGAGCGACGGTCGCGGCCGTGCGCCGCGCGCGCCAGCAGCCCGCGCCCGACCAGCGCGATGGCGGCGCGGCTGACCGTCACCTTGTCCATGCGCGTGGCGACGCCGACCGCTCCCTGCGTGATCGGCCCGGCCTCCGCCACCACCGCGATCAGCCGCCATTCGGGGATCGTGAGACCGAACAGCGCTTCATACGTTCGGGCGATCGCGTCGCTGACGAGGTTGGACGTGACCGACAGGCGGTAGGGGATGAAGTCGTCCAGCACGAGCGAGGTCATGCGCTCATCGTATCAATTGACACGACCCGCGCAAAGGCGCAGCGGATCGTTACATCTGTTACGAAATGGAGAGTCGGCTGTGGAGCACATGGACGTGAACCCGATGGGGCTGGACGGCTTCGAGTTCTGCGAGTTCACCTCGCCCGACCCGGACGCGCTGGCGCACCTGTTCGAGCAGATGGGGTTCACCGCCGCCCACAGGCATCCGCAGCTGGACGTGACGCGGTACAAGCAGGGGCGCATCACCCTGCTGCTCAACCGCGAGCCGTCGGGACAGGCGGCGGCGTTCCGCGCCGAGCACGGGCCGTCGGCGAACGGCATGGCGTTCCGGGTGCAGGACGCGCAGGCGGCGTATGACGCGGCGATCGAGCGCGGCGCGACGGCGATGGATGCGTCGAACACCGCGCTGCCCCACGGCCATGTGCTCCAGGGCATTGGCGGCTCCGCGCTGTACCTGATCGACCGGCATGGGGCCGCCGGATCGCTGTACGACGGCTGGACCGAGATGCCCGGCTGGCAGGAGGCCGAGGCCCGGAACAGCGTCGGCCTCGACCTGCTCGACCACCTGACCCACAATGTCCGGCGCGGGCAGATGCGGGTGTGGTCGCAATTCTATGGCGCGATCTTCGGCTTCGAGGAGCAGAAGTATTTCGACATCAAGGGCAAGGCGACCGGGCTGTTCAGCCAGGCGATGATCGCCCCCGACAAGGCGATCCGCATCCCGCTGAACGAATCGCAGGACGACAGGAGCCAGATCGAGGAGTTCATTCGCGAGTATAATGGCGAGGGCATCCAGCACCTCGCCTTCACCACCCCCGACATCTTCGGAACGGTGGAGAAGCTGCGGGCGCGCGGCGTCCGGCTGCAAGACACGATAGAGACCTATTACGAGCTGGTCGACAAGCGCGTGCCCGGCCACGGCGAGGACCTGGAGCGGCTGCGGAAGAACCGTATCCTGATCGACGGCGATGTCGGCGACGAGGGGCTGCTGCTGCAGATCTTCACGGAAACGATGGTCGGTCCGATCTTCTTCGAGATCATCCAGCGCAAGGGCAATGAGGGGTTCGGGAACGGCAACTTCCAGGCGTTGTACGAGAGCATCGAGCTGGATCAGATCAGGCGTGGGGTGATCACCGTCGATGCGTGAGTTCCTCCCCGGCTTCGCCAACCACTTCGCCACCGAGGCCGTGCCCGGCGCGTTGCCGGTCGGGCGCAATTCGCCGCAGCTTGTGCCGTTCGGGCTGTATGCCGAGCAGCTGAGCGGCACCGCGTTTACCGCGCCACGCGCGGAGAACCGGCGAACGTGGCTGTACCGGCTGCGCCCGACCGCGAACCATCCACCGTTCACGCCCTACGCCGGCGCTCCACGCCTGCGCTCGGCGCCGTTCGACGAGGTGCCGCCCTCCCCCAACCGGATGCGCTGGGACCCACTGCCGTCGCCCGCCGAGCCGACCGACTGGGTCGATGGGCTGGTCACCTATGGCGGCAATGGCGATGTGGGCACGCAGACCGGCGTCGGCATCCATCTCTACGCCGCCAACCGCGACATGGACCGCGCGTTCTTCTCCGCCGATGGCGAACTGCTGATCGTGCCCGAGCAGGGCCGGCTCCAGATCGACACGGAGATGGGGCGCCTCGACGTGCCGCCGCTCCACGTCGCGCTGATCCCGCGCGGGGTGCGGTTCCGGGTCAGCCTGCCCGACGGCACCGCGCGCGGTTACGTCTGCGAGAACTACGGCGCGCTGTTCCGGCTGCCCGACCTGGGGCCGATCGGCGCCAATGGCCTGGCCAACCCGCGCGACTTCGAGACGCCGGTGGCGTGGTATGAGGATCGCGACGAGCCGTGCGACGTGATCCAGAAGTTCGGCGGCGGGCTGTGGCGGACCACGCTCGATCACTCGCCGTTCGACGTGGTCGCGTGGCACGGCAACCTGGCGCCGTGCCGCTATGACCTCACCCGCTTCAACACGATCAACACCGTGTCGTTCGACCATCCCGACCCGTCGATCTTCACCGTGCTGACCAGCCCGTCCGACACGCCGGGCACCGCCAATTGCGACTTCGTGATCTTCCCGCCGCGCTGGATGGTGGCGGAGGACACGTTCCGCCCGCCCTGGTTCCACCGTAACGTGATGAGCGAGTTCATGGGGCTGATCCAGGGTCAGTACGACGCCAAGGAGGGCGGCTTCGCGCCGGGCGGGGCGAGCCTGCACAACCAGATGAACGGGCACGGACCGGACCAGGCGTCCTATCAGAAGGCGGTCGCGGCCGAGCTGACGCCGGTGAAGATCGCCGACACGATGGCGTTCATGTTCGAGACGCGCTTTCCCGTCCGCGCGACGCGCTGGGCTACGAGCACGCCAACGATGCAGCTTGATTATGACGAGGTCTGGTCGGGGTTCGCCAAGGCGCGGCTGCCGCAGGGCGAACGGGCGTGATCCTTCACGGCTATTGGCGGTCGGGAACGTCATACCGGACCCGGATCGCGCTCAACCTGAAGGGGTTGGCGTACGAGCAGGCCGGCGTCGATCTGCGGCTGGGCGAGCAGGGCGGCGAGCGTTTCCGCGCGCTCAACCCGCAGGGACTGGTGCCGGCGCTGGAGGTGGACGGGACCGTGCTGACGCAGAGCCCGGCGATCCTGGAGTGGCTGGAGGAGCGCTATCCCGACCCGCCGCTGCTGCCGCGCGACGCGACCGCGCGCGCGACAGCGCGTGCGATGGCGGCGGTGATCGGGTGCGACATCCACCCGCTCAACAACCTGCGCGTGCTGCGCGCGGTGCGCGGGCTGGGCGCGGACGAGGACGCGGCCAATGGCTGGGCGCGGGGCTGGATCGAACAGGGCTTCGCGGCGCTGGAGGCGATGATCGCGCGCCACGGCGGCGGCTTCGCCTGGGGCGACACCCCGACGCTGGTGGCCTGCTACCTGG
>CAXTWJ010000225.1:248-4872 GCA_964247925.1 uncultured Sphingomonas sp. | reverse complement strand
AGCGAGCCCGTCCGACCACGCGGGATTTACTCCCGCGTCGGCCTCTCCGTCTTAGCTAACGCGACTTACGCCACGCTGCGGCAAAGCCGCGCCGTCGGTCGATGGCTTCGCCAACGCCGGCCGGGCTTGCGTCTCCCGCACAGCTCCGCTGTGCCGGGGCGCGCTACACCGGCGGGCTAGGCTCCTGCTTCGCCCGCTCCTCATAGACCGCCCGCACGACCTCCCACGCCTCCTCCGCCGTCTCCACATAGGTGAAGATCGCCAGGTCGCGCTCCGACACCACGCCTTCCTCGACCAGCGCGGGGAAGTTCACGACCTTCTCCCAGAACGAGCGTCCGAACAGCAGCACGGGGATGGGCTGAATCTTGCCCGTCTGGATCAGCGTCAAGAGTTCGAACAGCTCGTCGAACGTCCC
Organism: uncultured Sphingomonas sp.; assembly: GCA_964247925.1. Classification (GTDB taxonomy): domain Bacteria; phylum Pseudomonadota; class Alphaproteobacteria; order Sphingomonadales; family Sphingomonadaceae; genus Sphingomonas. The sequence goes on along the minus strand of CAXTWJ010000225.1, from coordinate 4,457 downwards.
GAACCCGCCCGGGAACGCCGCCAGCGCGCGCGCGTGCAGCAGGAAATGCATCTTGCGCAGCGCGAAATAGTGAAACTGCAGCGACAGGGACGGCGTCACATAGGGGTTGGGCGCCTGCTCGTGCGGCAGCACGATGTTCAGGCCCACCGACTCCGCGCCGACATCGGCCGCGCCGCGGTTCGCCGCCTCCATGATCGACGGCCCGCCGCCCGAGCACACCACGAAATGTCGCCGCCCGTTCTCGTCGCGTGGCAGCCGGCTGGTGATCCGCGCCAGCTCGCGCGCGATCTCGTAATAGCGGCTCTTGGCGACCAGGCTTTCGGCGATTTTCCGGTGTTCCGCGTCCGTCGCCATATCCAGCATCGCCTGTGCCTTGTCGGGCTCGGGGATGCGCGCGGAACCGTAGAAGACGAAGGTGGACGCGATCCTCGCCTCGTCCATGATCAGCTGGGCCTTCAGCAGCTCCAGCTGGAACCGCACGGGCCGCAGGTCTTCGCGGAGCAGGAAGTCGAGGTCCTGGAACGCAAGCTTGTAGGCCGGGCTCTCGGTCTGCGGCGTGGAGATCGCCTGCCTGGCGCTCTCGGCATCCTGTTTCGCGCGGCGGAAAACGCGGCTCGGTACGCGGGTATCTGTCATCCCAGCCGGTTACGCATTCAGTGTTGCACGCGCAAGTCAGCGGCACAGCCGGGCGGCATCGTCCTCCAGATGCAGGTGATTGGCGTGCGCGGCGTTGTAGTCGGGCGACAGCACCGTGCCGAAGCGCCGGCACGCCGACCGATGCACGGCTTCCCAGAAGGCGCGTGTCGCCGGGTCGGCTGAGCGCCAGTCGGCCAGCACGGACACGCGCCGTCCGTCGGTGAGGCGAAACGCCGCGACGTCGATCGCGTTCGCCTGCGCGTGCCCCGACCGCCGCTCGCCACCGCGCGCGGACCCGATCACGTTGCGGCATGCGTAGCTGCCGAACGTATCGACGCGGGCCAGCTCGCTGCCGAGCAGCTGATAGGCCGCCGGCGCGACCGCGTTCCTTATCCAGCTCGCAAACGCGCGGCCCTCGCCACAGCGCACCGCGGTCAGCCCGGTGACGGGGACGCCGATGTCGGTCAGGCGCACCGTGCCGACAAGGCCACAGCCGGCGCCGAAGTCACGGTCCGGCAGGAGCTGGAACGACACGCCCAGCGTCCGGAGGTCGCCCAGGCACTGCGCCGTCTCGCGCGCGGACGGACGGGAGATCGCCCGTTCACCCCCGGGACGCTCGACGCGCCCGCACGCGGCGAGCAGGATCAACGTTGTCATGCCGGCCCTGTGCCGGCATCCACGCCAGGAAATAGCTGCCATGCTGGTCAGCGTGAACTGCCATGGATGCCGGGACAAGCCCGGCATGACGAACGGATTGTGCAATGCGCCAGGACGCACTAAGCCCCTCGACGGGCCACGCGGTCCCAACGCCGCGCGTGCTCTCTGCGAGGAGAGTTTGATGACTGATACCCTGACGCGCCCGGTGGGCGTGACCAAGCCTGTCGCCAAGCCGGCGCGCCCCTTCTTTTCCTCCGGCCCCTGCGCGAAGCCGCCCGGCTGGTCCGCCGACCGGCTCGCGACCGCCAGCCTCGGCCGTTCGCACCGTTCCAAGCTCGGCAAGCAGCGTCTCCAATACTGCATCGAACTGATGCGCGAGCTGCTCCACCTTCCCGAGACGCACCGCATCGGCATCGTCCCCGGCTCCGACACCGGCGCGTACGAGATGGCGATGTGGACCATGCTCGGCGCGCGCCCGGTCACCGCGCTCGCTTGGGAGAGCTTCGGCGAGGGCTGGGTGACTGACGCGGTCAAGCAGCTGAGGATCGAGCCGACGGTGGTCCGCGCCGACTATGGCCAGCTGCCCGATCTCGCCGCCGTGGACTGGTCCCACGACGTGCTGTTCACCTGGAACGGCACCACGTCGGGCGTGCGCGTGCCCGATGGCGAGTGGATCGCGGCCGACCGTGAGGGCTTGTCCTTCGCCGACGCGACGTCGGGCGTGTTCGCCTATGACCTGCCGTGGGACAGGATCGACGTCGCGACCTTCTCCTGGCAGAAGGTGCTGGGCGGCGAGGGCGCGCACGGCGTGCTGATCCTGGGTCCGCGCGCGGTCGAGCGGCTGGAAAGCTACACCCCCGCCTGGCCGCTGCCCAAGGTCTTCCGCCTCGTCGCCAAGCCTGCCCCGAGCGGAGCCGAGGGGGGCAAGCTCGCCGAAGGCGTGTTCGCGGGCGAGACGATCAACACGCCGTCGATGCTGGCGGTCGAGGACGCGATCTGGAGCCTTGAATGGGCCAAGGCACTCGGCGAGGGCGGCCTGATCGCGCGCTCGGACGCCAACGCCGCGGCACTCGACCGGATCGTGGCGGACCGCGACTGGCTCGGCCACCTCGCCGCCGACCCGGCCAGCCGGTCGAAGACCAGCGTCTGCCTGACCGTGGCGGGCGCGGACGAGGCGCTGATCAAGCGCATGGCGTCGCTCCTCGAAGCCGAAGGCGCGGCCTACGACATCGCCGGTTATCGCGACGCGCCGCCGGGCCTGCGCATCTGGTGCGGTGCCACCGTCGATACCGCCGATATCGAGGCGCTCGGCCCATGGCTCGACTGGGCGTATGCCGAGGCGAACGCCAGCTAGCTCCCTCGCCCCGTCAGGGGAGAGGGTTGGGGAGAGGGGCAGTCACGAGCGCTGTTCTTACTCCCCCTCTCCCGACCTCGCTACGCTCGGCCACTCTCTCCCCTGAAGGGGGGAGAAGGAGACCACGAATGCCCAAAGTCCTCATTTCCGATAAGATGGACCCCCGCGCCGCCCAGATCTTCCGCGAGCGTGGGGTCGAGGTGGACGAGATCACCGGCAAGACCCCCGACGAGCTCGCCGCCATCATCGGCGACTATGACGGCCTTGCCATCCGTTCCGCGACCAAGGTGACGCCCGCGATCCTCGCCGCCGCGACCAGGCTGAAGGTCGTCGGCCGCGCCGGCATCGGGGTCGACAACGTCGATATCCCCGCCGCGTCGGCCAAGGGCGTGGTGGTGATGAACACGCCGTTCGGCAACTCGATCACCACCGCCGAGCACGCGATCGCGCTGATGTTCGCGCTCGCTCGCCAGCTGCCCGAGGCCGACGCTTCGACGCAGGCGGGCAAGTGGGAGAAGAACCGCTTCATGGGCGTGGAGCTCACGTCCAAGACGCTGGGCCTGATCGGCGCGGGCAATATCGGCTCGATCGTCGCCGACCGTGCGCGGGGCCTGAAGATGAAGGTGATCGCGTTCGACCCCTTCCTGACGCCCGAGCGCGCGGTGGAGATCGGCGTGGAGAAGGTCGCGCTCGACGACCTGCTCGCGCGCGCCGACGTCATCACGCTCCACACGCCGCTGACCGACCAGACCCGCAACATCCTGTCGGCGGAGAACCTGGCCAAGACGAAGGCTGGCGTGCGCATCATCAACTGCGCGCGCGGCGGGCTCATCGACGAGGCGGCGCTGAAGGCGGGGCTCGACTCCGGCCACATCGCCGGCGCCGCGCTCGACGTGTTCGTCGAGGAGCCGGCCAAGGCGTCGCCCTTGTTCGGCACGCCCGGCTTCGTCTCCACCCCGCATCTGGGCGCGTCCACCACCGAGGCGCAGGTCAATGTCGCGATCCAGGTCGCCGAGCAGATGGCCGACTTCCTGGTGTCGGGCGGCGTCACCAACGCGCTCAACATGCCGTCGCTGTCGGCGGAGGAGGCGCCCAAGCTCAGGCCCTACATGGCGCTCGCCGAGAAGCTCGGGTCGCTGGTCGGCCAGCTCACGACCGGCGCGATCAGCGGCATCGCGGTGGAGACGGAGGGCGCGGCCGCCCAGCTCAACGGCAAGCCGATCACGTCGGCCGTGCTCGCCGGCTTCCTTGGCACGCAGACCGCGACCGTCAACATGGTCAACGCCCCCGTGATCGCGCGCGAGCGGGGCCTCAAGGTGCGCGAGATCAGGACGGAGCGCGAGGGCGACTACCACACGCTGATCCGCGTCACCGTCACCACTGCCGATGGCGACCGCTCGGTAGCGGGCACGCTGGTCGGGGCCGCCAATCCGCGCCTCGTCGAGCTGTTCGGCATTTCGGTCGAGGCCGACCTCGCCGGCCCGATGCTCTACGTCGTCAACGAGGATGCCCCCGGCTTCAGCGGCCGGCGCGGCACGCTCCTGGGCGAGGCGGGGGTCAAC
>CAXTWJ010000225.1:0-238 GCA_964247925.1 uncultured Sphingomonas sp. | reverse complement strand
GGTCAACATCGGCACCTTCCACCTCGGCCGCCGCGCGGCGGGTGGGGAAGCGGTGCTGCTGCTCTCGGTCGATGAACCCGTGACGGCCGACCTGCTCGCGCGGGTGAAGGGGTTGCCGGGGGTGAGGACAGCGACGGGATTAAGCTTCTAGTAACAGGGAGCAGGGAGCAGAGAACAGGAACAGGGAGCAGGCATCAAGGATCATCTTCCCTGCTCCCTGATACCTGCTACCTGCTTC
>CAXTWJ010000224.1:0-4873 GCA_964247925.1 uncultured Sphingomonas sp. | reverse complement strand
CCGCCGCTGCGGCCGTGCTCGATCAGTTCCGCCTGGCCCGGCGCGTCGGTCGCCACGACGGGCAGCCCGGCCGCGACCGCTTCCAGCATCACCAGCGGCAGCCCCTCGAAGGTCGAGGAGGAGACCAGCAGGTCCGCCGCCCCCATCAGGCCGCCGATGTCCGCGACCCGCCCCATCAGCCTGACCGATCCGGCCAGCCCGCCGCGCGCGATCGCCCGCGCGGTCTCGCCCATCATTGGCCCGTCGCCAGCGATCAGCAATGTTGAGCCAGGGTGACGCCCCAGCACCCCCGGCATCGCGGCGAGCATGACGCCATGCGCCTTCTGCGGCTCGAGCCGGCCGACCATCAGCAGCACCGGCCCGTTCTTGCACCCCAGCTCCGCCCGCCACGCGCCCGGGTCGCGCCACGCGGCGCGCGCCTCGACGCCGTTGGGGATCGTCACGAGCTTGCCCGGATCGACCCCCGCCGCGCGAAAGGATTCGGTCACCGCGCGCCCGACGCCGATCAGCCGATCGACCCCGGCCATCGCGGCCGCGTGCTCGTCGCGCTGGAACGGGTCGGTGATCAGCCAGGGCAGGTGCTCGGTCCGCACCACCGCCGCGCCCGCCGCGTGCGCGGCGCGGGTCAGCGCGTGAGCTTCCCAGCCGATGCCCGCATGGACGTGGATCAGATCAAAGGCAGCCTGCCGCATCCAGCGGGCCAGGTCCGGCTCATCGAACGTATCGACCCACTTCAGCCCCAGCCCCAGCGCCGCCGCGCGCCCGAGCAGATCGCTGCCCCACGGCGCCGCGACCGTGACGTCGTGATCCGCCGCCAGCGCCCGCGCCAGCGTCAGCAGGTGCAGCCCCACGCCCGACGGGTTGAGGCTGTCCGTCGCCAGGCAGAGGCGAAGCCGAGCCATCCGGCTCAGGCAGCGTCGGAGCGAGTCACCTTCTGTCCATGCCGGGCCGGCAGGCGGCCGGCAAGCCGGCGATAGGTCGCCAGCGCCTGGCCCACGACCTGGTCCATGTTGTAGTATTTGTACGTCGCCAGCCGCCCCACGAAGCTCACGTCGGCTTCCGCGTCCGCCAGCGCCTCGTACCGCTTGTACAGCGCCTGGTTCTCCGCGCGCGGCACGGGGTAATAGGGGTCGCCCGTCGCGCTCGAATATTCATACGATACGCTGGTCTTGGCGTGTCGCTGCCCGGTCAGCTGCTTGTACTCGGTGATGCGGGTGAACGGCACCTCCTCGCCGGGATAGTTGACCACCGCCACCGGCTGGAACCGTTCCTGGTCCAGCGTCTCGTGCCGGAACGTCAGGCATCGGTACGGCAGCGGGCCGAAACGGTGGCCGAAATACTCGTCCACCGGCCCGGTGAATATCGTGTGCCCGACCGTCACGCGCTGGGCGACGTCGCGCCATTCGACCCCCAGCTCGATGTCGATCAGCGGGTGGTCGAGCATCGCCTCGAACATCCGGGTATAGCCATCGGCCGGCATCGCCTGAAACGTGTCGAGGAAATACCGGTCGTCGGTGTTGGTGCGCGTTGGCACGCGCGCGGTGACGGACTTGTCCAGCTCGGAGGGGTCCAGCCCCCATTGCTTGCGGGTGTAGCCGCGGAAGAACAGCTCGTAGAGTTCGCGCCCGACCGCCGACACGACGACGTCCTCCGACGTGCGGACCTGCGCGACCGGCTCCGCGCGGCTGGCCAGGAACGCCGCGGCCTGCGCCTCGTCCTGGAGGTCGAGGCCGTACAGCTCGTTCAGCGTCGTGCGATTGATCGGCACCGGCAGCAGCTTGGATGCCACCGACGCCAGCACGCGATGCTCGTATGGCCGCCACTTGGTGAAGCGCGACAGATAGCTCCACACCTCCTGGCTGTTGGTGTGGAAGATGTGCGGGCCATAGCGGTGGATCAGGACGCCGGCCGCGTCCTGCTCGTCATAGGCGTTGCCTGCGACATGCTCGCGCCGGTCGATCAGCAGCACGCGCTGGCCCGCGTCCGCCGCCAGCCGCTCCGCCAGCACCGAGCCGGCGAAGCCCGCCCCGACCACCAGCACGTCGTAATCGGGCGTGTCGTTCTTCAGGATGGCGGGCGCGCTGGCCGCCTTGCGCCGTCGGATCGCGGAATCGATCAGCGCTCCCATCTCGCGCGCGGTCCGGTCCCAGCTGGTGGTGGAGAGCTTGGCATCCGCCTGCTTCAGCCAGGCGCCACCGACCGGCAGCGCCAGCGCGCGCTCACACGCCGCGACGAAGTCCGCGGGCGTGCCCGCGATCCCCACCGCCTCCATCTGCCCATAATCGGCGATCACGTCGGCGATCGGCGTGGAGACCACCGGCTTGCCGCCGGCCAGATATTCGGGGGTCTTGGTCGGGCTGATGAACCGCGTCGCCTCATTGCGCGCGAACGGCATCAGCGCGCACGACCAGCCGGACAGATAGGCGGGCAGCTCGGGATAGCCGCGCCCGCCCAGCCAGTGCAGGTTGGCGCGCCGGGGCAGCGTCGCGGGATCGATCTTCACCACCGGCCCGACCATCACGATCGACCAGTCCGGCCGCGCCGCCGCCAGCGCGTCGATCAGCTGGAGGTCCAGGCGCTCGTCGATCACGCCGAAATAGCCGAGCCTGGGCGTCGGCAGCACCGCCTGGTCCGCCGGGCTACTGTCACCGTTGCGCGCAACCGCGAAATGCTCGACCTCGATCGACGACGGAAAGGCGTGGACGTTGCCGTGCCGCCCGCGCTTCGCCTCATACAGGCTGCGCCCGCCCGTGAACACGACGTCGGCGGCCTGGAGCAGCGCGGTCTCGCGCTGGAGCAGCAGCGGGTCGGCGAACGCGAAGGCGGAGAGCTCGTCCATGCAGTCATAGACCACCGCCGACACGTCCAGATGCCGCGCCCAGCCCCACATCATCGGCGTGTAGAACCACGCCACCGGCGGCGCGGGCACGCAGCACTCGACGAACCGGTCGAGCAGCTTCGCCAGCCCCGCCTCCTGCTCCTCACGGCTCCATGCCGCCGGCAGGCGTGGGCGCAGCGCGGTCACGTCGTCGGCGGGAAAGGGGAAATGCTCCAGGAAGGGCAGGGGATAGTCGCTCGGGATCGGCTCTTCCCACACGAACACCCGATGATCGTGCGCGAACCGGCGCAGGAGATGCTGCGGGCGCTGCGTGACGAAGTCCCAGCGAAGGTGCGAGAAGCACAGGATGGTGGGGCGGGGCGCGGCCTTGGTCAACGAGCGGGACTTTCACAGCGGTGGGCCAGCGCAGGACGCGCGAGCAGCCAGTCTGTATCCGCGCTTAACGGCTGTTCCCGCTACGTGCTTTGACCTAGGTGACAATCGTGCGTGATCGGCGGCGTTCGCGGCGACCAGCCGTTGCCGGCGCGCGACGCCGTCCGGCCACGTCCGGCGGGCCAGCACCGGAGGGTGGCGGCACCCTCGAGGACGTCGCCCGGGAGCATGGGGCGGGAGCAATCGGCCGCCCGCGCGTTGTGCGGGGGATGAGCGCCGTCCTGTCCTGGATCGAGCTGGCGGGCGGCGCGGCGATCACGCTCGTCACGCTCGCCGACATCTTCGTCGCCATCCTGGTGCCCGGCCCCAGTCGCGGCTGGCTGCGCGTCAGCGCGCGGGTCGGGCGCGCGATGCTGCCGCTCGCCCGCTACGCGACGCGGCGGTCGGGCACCGCGCCCGGCGAGCGGCCGTCCAACATCTACGCCCCGCTCGCGTTCCTCCTGTCTTTCATCACGTGGCTGCTCCTGCTGTTGCTCGGCTTCGGGCTGATGTTCCATGCCGAGGCCGCCGCCTTCACCCCGCGCGTGGCCGGGCTGGGGGATGCCTTCTGGATCGCGGGCTGCTCGCTGCTCACGCTGGGCGTCAGCGAGTTCGACGCCGCCGGTCCCGCGCGCGCGCTGATCCTGGTCGCGGCGGCGTCCGGCTTCGCCGCGATCACCGCGACCATCAGCTACATCCTGCAGATCCAGTCGGCGCTCGCCCAGCGGGAGACGCGCGTGCTGACGCTGGGCACGCTCGCCGGCTCGCCGCCATCGGGCATCCACCTGCTGGAGGCATCGGCGGAGCTGCACGCGTCGTCCGAGCTGTTCGACTTCTTCCGCCAGTGGCGCGACTGGTCGGCGTCCGTGCTGCACAGCCACGTCGCCTCGCCCGTGCTGATCTTCTTCCATTCGGTCGATAGCGAGGGCGACTGGCTCGCCGCGCTGGAGGCGGTGCTGGACGCGGCCACGCTGCTGATCGCGCTGACGACGGACGAGGGCGTCGGCGCCGCCACGCTGATGCACCGCGCGGGCAGCCGCACCGCCGCGCGGCTCGCGGTTCTCTTGCGGGTGGAGGAGGAAAAGGCCCCCCCGCTCGACGGGGAAGCGATCGCGGCGCTGGTCGAGCGGCTGCGCGCCAGCGGCTATACGGTCCGCGAGGGAAGCGACCTGGCCGAACGGTTCTGCCGGCTGCGCGCGGACTATGCCGGTCGCATCGCCGGCATCGCCAGGCTGATCGGCGCCGACCGGACGCTCCCGCTCGACGTCTAGAGCTTGACCAGCTCCAGCGCCAGGCCCGGCCTGGTGCTGCCCGACAGCTGCAACAGGTAGCGGCCCGGCTTGAGGTCGAAATCGACCATCTTCCTGACCGGCGAACAGTCCGGCCCATGGCCGGGCGCGACCGACGGCAGCGCGGCGCCGTTGGCCACCACATCGACCCACGCCGCCCCTCCCAGCGCCACGCGATAGCGCCCCATCGCCGGCACCTGAAACGCGAACAGCCCCGCATGGGTGCCCGCCGCCTGCGGTTTCGCCACCACCGGCAGCGTCACGTCGCCGCCGGGCGCCAGCGTCGCGCTCACCCCCTTGCCCAGCGGCAGCAGCGCGTCACCGACCCCGGCGG
>CAXTWJ010000223.1:291-4898 GCA_964247925.1 uncultured Sphingomonas sp. | reverse complement strand
GTGATGAACGCCGACGGCTCCGACCAGCAGCGGATCAGCTTCGGCGGCGGGCGCTACGCGACGCCGGTCTGGAGCCCGCGCGGCGACCTGATCGCGTTCACGCGGATCGCCGGCTCGTTCCGCATCGGCATCATGTCGCCCTCGGGCGGAGGCGAGAAGCTGCTCACCGACGACTGGCAGGACGAGGGGCCGAGCTGGTCGCCCAACGGCCGCGTCATCACCTTTTTCCGTTCGGGCCGCGGCGGCGCCGGCAAGGCGGACCTGTGGTCGGTCGATCTGACCGGCGTCAACGAGCGCCGCATCCCCACCCCGCTCGACGGATCGGACCCTGCCTGGGGACCGTTGCGTCCCTGACACCAGTACCGGGAGAGTGACATGAAGACCTCGAACCTGCTCCTCGCCGCCATCGCGCTGGTCGCGGTCGCCGGCTGTACCAAGAAGCGGCCCGCCCAGCTGCCGCCGCCGCCGCTCGATGCGGGCGCGGCCGGGCAGGGCGATACCGGCCAGACCGGGCCGACCGACGGGGCGATCCGGCCTGGGTCGAACGAGGACTTCAAGCGGTCGGTCCAGTCCAATACGGTGCTGTTCGGCGTCGATCAGTACGACATCGACGCGACCGCGCGCGCGATCCTGGACGGGCAGGCGGCGTATCTGGCGCGTTTCCCGCAGGCTCGCGTCACGATCGAGGGGCATTGCGACGAGCGCGGCACGCGCGAGTACAACCTGGCGCTGGGCGACCGGCGCGCGAACGCGGCCAAGAACTACCTGGCCGCCAAGGGCATCGATTCAGGCCGCATGACCACGATCAGCTATGGCAAGGAACGGCCGGTGGCGCTGGGCTCGGACGAGGACAGCTGGGCGCAGAACCGGCGCGCGGTGACCATCATTCCGAACTGACGGCGCCCTTTCGCGGCCGGCAGAGGATGTTGACTCCTGCTGATCCTATATTAAAGTGATATCACTTTAAGACGGAGGGAGGCGGTGATGGAACAGGGTAACGCACTCAGGCTATCGGCCGAGCGCCGGGCCGGCGCGCTCAGCGGCTATCCCATGCTGCTGGTGATGGCGGTCGCGGTGCTGGTCGGCGTCACGGGGCTCGGCACCGTGTCGACGCGAGCGGCGCTGGGCGTGGCGATGGTGATCGCCGCGGGCTTGGTGGTCGGCTTCGTGCTGCTCGGCTTCTATATGCTGCAGCCGAACCAGGCGGCGGCGATCACGCTGTTCGGCAGCTATCGCGGGACCGACCGCGCCGCCGGCCTGCGCTGGGTGGTGCCGCCGCAAAACCGGGCCAAGATCTCCGTGCGCGCCAACAACGTCATCTCCGAGCGGATCAAGGTCAACGACCTGCGCGGCAATCCGATCGAGATGGCCGCGCAGGTGGTGTGGCGCGTGACCGACACCGCGCAGGCGCTGTTCGACGTCGATGACTATCGCGCCTTCGTCATCGTCCAGATCGAGGCCGCCGTCCGCACCATCGGCTCGCGCTATCCCTATGACGACTTCACGCATCAGGAGGTGACGCTGCGCGGCGCGCACGATCAGGTCAACGCGGAGCTGCGCCAGGAGCTGATCGCGCGGTTGGTGGTGGCGGGGATCACCGTCGATGAGTGCGGCTTCACGCACCTGGCCTACGCGCCCGAGATCGCCGGCGCGATGCTGCGGCGGCAGCAGGCGCAGGCGGTGGTGGCCGCACGCACGACGCTGGTCGAGGGCGCAGTCGGCATGGTCGAGCTGGCGCTCGATCAGCTGTCGGCCAAGAACGTGGTCGAGCTGGACGACGAGCGCCGCGCGACCATGGTCTCCAACCTGATGGTGGTGCTGTGCGGCGACCGCGACGCGCAGCCCGTCGTCAACGCGGGAACGCTGTACCAGTAATGGCGGCAGCGCCGCGGAAGGGCTTTCCCCTGCGTCTCGACCCCGCGCTTCACGCGGCGGTCGAGCGGGTGGCGGCGGCCGATTTCCGCAGCATGAACGCCGAGATCGAATGCCTGCTGCGCGAGGCGCTGGCGCGGCGCGGGGTGAAGGTCGAGCAGAGCGAAAGGCCGAAGCGCGGCCGGCCGGTGAAGGAGAAGGACGATGAGTGACGCCAGGGACCGTTGGTGGTTCGCGCCCAAGCGCTTCGGCTACGGTGCCGGGCTGCCGATCGCGTGGCAGGGCTGGGCGCTGCTGGGCGGCTACGGGGCCGTGATCCTCCTGCTCTGGTTGACGCTGCGGGACTCTCACCCCGTGATGGCCGTGGCCCTCGCGATCATCGCCACCGCTCCCGTGCTCGTCCTCGGCGCCAGGCACACGCGGGGCGGATGGCGCTGGCGGTGGGGCTGGGACGATTAGCCGAAGGCGCGGTCGAGCAGCCTGGCCAGCCGGAGGCCGCCGCGTTCCACCTCGAGCCGCGCGGTGGGGACGAGGCGCGCGATCGTAGCCTCGTCCAGCGTCACCTTCGCCGGGGTCGGACCGCACGGGTCGCCGCCCAGCGCGCTCGCATAGACGCTGTCGTGCGCGACCCGCCACGACTCGCGGCTCCAGTCCGTCACCGTTCCCGCTCCGACTCGCGCGCGCGTCGCGGCGGGATAGCGCCGGATCAGCGTCGGTCCGCTCGTGATCGCGCGCTCGGCGAGCGGGCCGTCCCAGATCGAATGGAGGTTAAAGCGGGCGGGTGCGTAGATGCCGTAGCTCGCGGCCACCTTGTTCCCGCCCTGGTCATCCTTCTCGCCGGCGTGGAGCGGCTGATGCAGGTCGCCCACGAAATGCAGCAGGAAGGCGAGCGCCTGCACCCGTTCGGCCCGCGAAGTTCGCCGCGACCGGAGCAGGGCCACGTCGCGCTCGATCTGCGCGGACACGCAGTTGCCGTCCCTGCACGCCGGCGCGAGGTCGAAGGGCCGGCAGATGTTCACGTCCTGAAAGTGCCAATCATAGGCGTAGCCGAAGCGCGGCTTGCCGGCGGCGTCCTTGAGGGGCTTGATGCAGTCGGCCCACACCGCCGCGTCGGCCGCCGTGCCGGCGGGGCATTCGGGCGTGCCGAGCAGTGCCTGGTCGGCGAGCAGCCGGCGCACCGCGCGGGCGGTGGACGGCCGGACATTCGCCATCGCGATGCGGGCGATCGTCTGGTGGCCATATTCCCAATAGGCGCTGGCGGGGCTGGTGAGGACGGCCATGATGGCCGCGAACGCGAGGCGAAGTCGGAACATGCCGCGTCCTACCTTGCCGGGCCGGGCCGGCCAATCGCGATCACTCGGCGCACGCGCCGTAACTGCGCTCGATCCGGGCGAGGTTGTCGGCCAGCGGCTCCATGCCGGCCGCCCGGCGCAACGCATCGACCTTGGCCGCGTCCTCCAGCGGCGATGGCGCCCAATGGCCGCCGGCGCAGGTGAACTGGCTGCCATAACGCTGCGTGCCGGCCAGCTTCAGCATCACCCGGTCGTACAGATAGGCATAGTCTTTGGTGGTCACCTCACCGCGCGCGGCGAGCGGCTCCATCAGCCTGAGCATGTCCAGCTGGAACACCGGCTCATCGTCCGCGTGCTGCACGAGTAGCCATGCGCTGTGCGAGGCTTGCTTGCCCACCTTGCCGATCGTGGGCCAGCCCTGCGAGGCGACGGTGGCCCTGAGCCAGGCGGTGTTGGCGTGGTCGCGCTGCCCGATCGCCAGCCAGATCAGGCCGAGCGCCACGCCCTGCGCGGCCGGATCGAGCGGTGGCGCGCCGGCGACCTCCCCCTTGTCCCACGACACCGATCCACGCAGGACCTGGTCGGTGATCGGGCGGGCGATCAGCTGGGCGGCGGTGCTGGGCTGATCCGGATCGGCGTTCGCTTGGGCCAGGGCGGCGCTCCACACGATCGCTTGGGCGACCGGCCGGGCGCGGGCGAGCGTGGCCTGGAACGCTGGCCAGCTGTCGCCTTGCTTGCCGTTGGGCAGGACATAACCGAGATCGCCGCACACACCAGTGCCGTTGCTTTGCTCGATCCCCTTCGCCGCGACGCCACGCTTGGCGAGCTCGGCGCGGGTCTGCGCGAACTGCTCGTCCCGGCAGGCATTGCGCCATGACCAGATCGCTTGCCACTGCGCCTTTTGTTCGGGCGAGGCGTCGGCGAACCGGCCGCGCAGCCAGCCATAATCACCGGGTTCGAAGCGGTCCGCCTTGATGTACGGCGCGAGCGTGGCGGGCGGGGGCGCCGCGGCGGTGAGCAGCGTGGTGAGGACGATGGCGGCGGCGAGGCGCTTCAGCATGGCCCGCAGGCTGGCGCGCGATTGCGGCGCGGGTGAGGCTATTCGTCGTGGTAGAGCGCGACCTGGCGCGTCCCGTCGCTCGCCACCACGCCCCGGTTCATGCCCGGCGTGGTGAAGCGCCAGGCAGGCGCGCCGTCACGCCCCATCGCGATCACGCCGCCGGTGCCGCCCAGCGCGGTGACCTCCGCAAGCACCGTGTCCGTCGCGGTCGCGACGGGCTCGCCGAGCAGCCGCACGCGCGCGTCGATCGCGTGGGCCACGCCGACGCGCAGGAACCACTCGCCCGCGCCCGTGCAGGACACCGCGCAGCCGCGATCGTCGGCCCAGGTGCCCGCGCCGATCACGGGCGAGTCGCCGATCCGCCCCCATCGCTTGCCGGTCAC
>CAXTWJ010000223.1:0-281 GCA_964247925.1 uncultured Sphingomonas sp. | reverse complement strand
GCGAGGTTGGCTGGCCGCGCGGGCGGGATGAACCAGCCCGGCTCGGCGAGTTCGACGCGGCCCCGCGCGAAGGCATCCGCGCCCGCGCCGGCCAGGAACACGTGGCGGCCATCCTCCATCACCGCGCGGGCGAGCGCGACCGGGTGGCGCGGCACCGTCACGCCCGCGACCGCGCCCGCGCGCCGCGTCGCGCCATCCATGGCCGCCGCGTCCAGCGCCGCCCTGCCATCGGCCGTCAGCGCGGCACCCCGCCCGGCGTTGAAGCACGGATCGTCCTCTAG
>CAXTWJ010000222.1:0-4902 GCA_964247925.1 uncultured Sphingomonas sp. | reverse complement strand
GATCGGTGCGCGGGCCGCGGTGCTGGGGATGAATGCGACGGAGGCGACGTTGGATGCGTTGTTCTCACGATTCTGCCTGGGCAAGTAGCGACGGGGCGGAAAAGCCGCGCCGACGGGGCTGACGTATCGAGCTCACGGCGTTGGGCTACGCAGTGTTCCACGTGAAACAATTTTGACCGACAGTGACGGCCAGCCTACACGTTATCAGATGTATGACGTGATCGTGATCGGCGGTGGACACGCGGGCACCGAGGCGGCGTCGGCGTCGGCGCGTCGGGGTGCGCGAACGTGCCTGGTGACGTTCGAGCGCGCGCAGATCGGGGCCATGTCGTGCAATCCGGCCATCGGCGGCTTGGGCAAAGGTCATATCGTCCGGGAGGTCGACGCGTTTGATGGCGTCATGGCGCGCGCGGCCGATGCGGCGGCGATCCACTATCGTATGCTCAACCGCAGCAAGGGCGCGGCGGTGCGTGGGCCGCGCGTGCAGGCGGACCGACGCCGATACGCGCGGGCGGTTCAGGCCCGGCTGCGACTATTGCCCGATCTGACGATCATAGATGGTGAGGCGGATCGCCTTCTGCTTGACGGTAGTCGGGTGACGGGTGCGCGCCTGGCGGATGGAACAACGCTGATGGCGCGTGCGGTCGTGCTCGCGACGGGGACGTTCCTGGGGGGGCGGCTGTATCGGGGAGAGGAGCGTCACGCGGGTGGTCGGATCGACGAGCGGCCCGCGACCGCGCTCGCCGATCAGCTGCGCGGGCTCGGGCTGCCCGTCGCGCGGCTGAAGACGGGCACGCCACCCCGGCTGGACGGGCGCACGATCGATTGGGCGCGGCTGGCCGAGCAGCCAAGCGACGCCGAACCCTGGACCATGTCGCCGATGACGCCACGGCGTCAGCTGCCGCAGATCGCCTGCGCGATCAGCCGCACGACCGAGGCGACGCACGACGTGATCCGCCGCAACTTCGCGCGGTCGCCGCTGTTTACCGGTGCGATCGAAGCCGACGGGCCGCGTTACTGTCCGTCGGTCGAGGACAAGGTGAGACGGTTCGGCGACCGCGACGGTCATCAGGTGTTCCTGGAACCGGAAGGGCTGGATGACGCGCTGGTCTATCCCAACGGGCTGTCCACGTCATTGCCGACCGACGTCCAGGCCGCGATGCTGGCGACCATGCCGGGGCTGGAGCGCGCGGCAATCGTCGTGCCCGGCTATGCGGTCGAGTATGACTATATCGACCCACGCACGCTGGACGATCGGCTGGAGTCACGCGCCATCGCGGGGCTGTTCCATGCGGGGCAGATCAATGGTACCACGGGCTATGAGGAAGCCGCCGGTCAGGGGCTGATCGCCGGGCTGAACGCGGCGGCGGTGGCGTGCGATCTATCGTCGGTGCGGCTCGATCGGGCGTCGAGCTATCTTGGTGTGATGATTGACGACCTGACGTTGCAGGGCGTCACCGAGCCATACCGGATGCTGACCGCGCGTGCGGAGTTCCGGCTGTCGCTGCGGTCGGACAATGCGGAGACGCGGCTCGGCGGACGCGCGGCGGCGGCGGGCTGCCTGGGCGAGGAGCGACGGCGGCATCAGCAGCGCCGGGCCGAGGCGAAGGCGGCGCTGCGGTCGCGGTTGGAGCAACGCTTCACGGCCGCGGAGGTGCAGGGGCTGGGCATGACGGTCAGCCAGGACGGCACCCGCCAGTCCGCGCATGACTGGCTGCGTGTCGGAGGCGTGACCCTGGATCGCCTCCTGCCCGACGCCGCCCTGGACGACGACCCCGACATCCTGGGTGAGGTGATCGAGGACGCGCGCTACGCCCCCTATTTGGCGCGGCAGGCGGTCGAGGTGAGCCGGCTTCGGGATGACGAGGCGATCGGTCTGGGCGACGGTCTCGACTTCGCCGCCATCCCGGGTCTCTCGACCGAGATGGTGCAACGGCTGACGAATGCCCGACCACCATCATTGGCGGCGGCATCTCGCGTGCGCGGGATCACCCCGGCGGCGCTGTCGGCGGTCCTGCTCCATGCGCGACGTCACGCGGCTTGAGGACATAGGCTGCTTGAGGACAGGGGCGTGACCGAAGACGACGCGCGACACTGGGTCGCGGCGCGGTTCGGGGCGGCGGCGGTGGACCGGCTCGACCGGCTCGCGGCGCTGGTCGTCGAGGAGAACGGCCGACAGAACCTGATCGCGCCGTCCACGGTAGCCGACATCTGGGTACGCCACCTGCTCGATTCGGCGCAGCTCGTGCCGCTGGCGGGGATCGTCGAGGAAAGGGGATTGTGGATCGATGTCGGCACGGGTGGCGGGTTTCCTGGGCTGGTCGTGGCCTTGCTTCGTGACGGAGCGACCCTGCTGGTCGAACCCCGACGGCGACGGGCGGCGTTCCTGATGCACTGCGTCGGGCTGTTTGGGCTAGGCCCTCGCGTAACCGTGAGCGCCGCCAGGGTCGAGGCACTGGCCATGCCGGCCGATATCGTCTCGGCGCGGGCCGTCGCGCCCGTGCAAAAACTTTTGCGCGCGGCGCTGGGCTGCGCCAAGGAAGGAACGCGCTGGCTGCTGCCCCGGGGACGCCTGCTCCCGGATGAGCTGCCCAGCTTGGAGCGGCACTGGCGAGGAGTGTTCCACGTGGAACAAAGTCTGACGGACCCGGACTCCTCCATCATCGTGCTCGACCGTGTGAGCCCGCGATGATCTGCATCGCGGTCGCCAATCAGAAGGGCGGCGTCGGCAAGACGACGAGCGCGATCAATCTGACCACGGCGCTGGCGGCGACCGGCCTGCGCGTGCTGCTGATCGATCTCGATCCACAGGGCAACGCCTCGACCGGGTTGGGGCTGACCCAGGCCAATCGAGCGACATCGTCCTATGACGTGCTGATCGGCGCCGCGTCGATCGCGCAGGCGGCGGTGGCGACACGCGTGCCTCGACTGGACGTGGTGCCCGCGACCGTCGATCTGTCCGGCGCGGAAGTGGAGCTGGTCGAGTTCGAGCAGCGCACGCATCGGCTGGACATGGCGATGCGGCAGGCGGGCGGGCGCTGGGACATCGTGCTGATCGACTGCCCGCCCTCGCTGGGGCTGCTGACGATCAACGCCATGGTGGCGGCCGACCGGCTGCTGGTGCCGCTGCAATGCGAATTCTTCGCGCTGGAGGGCCTGTCGCAATTGCTCAGCACCGTGGAGCGGATCCGGGCGCGGTTCAATCCGGGCCTGTCGATCCTGGGCGTGGCGCTGACCATGTATGACCGACGCAATCGGCTGACCGAGCAGGTGTCCGCGGATGTGCGCGCGGTGCTGGGCAAGGTGGTGTTTGACACCGTGATCCCGCGCAATGTACGACTGTCGGAGGCGCCGAGCCACGGCCTGCCGGCGTTGATCTATGACCATCGCTGTTCGGGGTCGGAGGCGTATATCGCGCTGGCGCGGGAACTGATCGGGCGGCTGCCCACGCCGGCGGCAAGGGTCGCGGCGTGAGCGAGCGGCGGCCCCGCATCTCCGGGCGGGGGCGCGGGCTCGACGCGCTGCTGGGCGACAGCGCGCGCGAGGCGCCGGTCGGCCGCGAGGCGGCGAGCGCGGGCGTACAGACGTTGCCGGGCGCCGCGCTGCAGCCGCATCCGGGCCAGCCGCGCCGGCGCTTCGACGACAGGCAGCTGGACGAGCTGGCGGGGTCCATCCGCGCGCGTGGGCTGATCCAGCCGATCGTCGTGCGCCCGCACGGGCACAGCTATCAGATCGTGGCCGGCGAGCGGCGATGGCGAGCGGCGCAGCGCGCGCAGCTGCACGAAGTGCCGGTCGTGGTGCGCGACTTCGACGATTCGGAGACGCTCGAGATCGCGCTGGTGGAAAACATCCAGCGTCAGGACCTGAACGCCATCGAGGAGGCACAGGCGTATCAGCGGCTGGCGGGCGAGTATGGCCATACGCAGGAGGCGCTGGCGGGGATCGTCCACAAGTCGCGCAGCCATATCGCCAACCTGTTGAGATTGCTCGAACTACCGGAACCGGTACAGGCGCGGGTGGTCGATGGCTCGCTGTCGATGGGGCATGCGCGCGCGTTGCTGGGCGCGCGCGACGTGGAGGGGCTGGCCGAGCAGGTGGTCGCGCGCGGGCTGTCGGTGCGCGATACGGAGAAGCTCGCGCGCGAGGCCAAGCGGCCGCGCGATGCCGATGGCCCTCGGGGGGAGCGAGCGCAGGGCGGGGCGGCGCCGGATGCGGACATCGCGGCGCGGGAGGGGCAGCTGGCCGACCTGCTCGGCGTGGCGGTGCGGGTCAGCCACGGGGCGAGCGGCGGCACGCTGACGCTGGGGTATTCGACGCTCGATCAGCTCGATATGCTGTGCCAGCGGCTGACCGGCGAAGCGCTATAGGCACGTGCGCCGCCCGGAGTCCTCACCGACTCTCGACTTGACGCGCCAGGCCGATCGCGGCGCGTTCGGCGAGCACGGCGCCCGCGTTCATCGGTGCGACCACCGCGCGTTCGGCCTCGCGCAGGCGGGCGAGCGCGTCCGCGAGCATCCGGGGCGACCAGCGGCGGAGCGCCCGGCCGGTGCCCGCCTCCTCGCGGAAGTGGACGCGGTGACGCTTCATTACCGATGCCACGTCGTCGCCGCCGTCGATCGCGGTGCGCATCTCGGCCAGCGCGACCAGCCGGCGATTGATCGCGCGCAGCCAGGGGATGGCGGACGCGCCGCCTTCGTCCAGCCGGGTCAGCGCGGCGCCGAGATCGCCGGCGCAGCCCTCGACCAGCGCGTCCACGGCGCCGTTCAGCTCCGCCTCGTCCAGCTCGGCGCCGATCGCCTGGAGGTCGGCCGCCGTCGCATCGCGCGGACGCTCGGGCGCGGCGTCGAGGAAGAGCGCCAGCTTCTCCACCTCCTGCGCGATCACCGCGCGGTCGCCGCCGCC
>CAXTWJ010000221.1:0-4912 GCA_964247925.1 uncultured Sphingomonas sp. | reverse complement strand
GGCGTGCGTGGTCCTGCCAGCGGCGTGCCTTTTGTCGGAGTGGCTGGCGTTGCGCGCTCTGCGCGGCCTGCACGGCACGGGAGCCGACGATGTGCTGGCGTAGACGCGGGCCGCTGCTCGCGATCGTGCTGGCGGCGTGCGGCTATCGACCGCCGCCGCCGCATACCCAGTTCGGTGGCCTGCCGGTCAGCGGCAGCCTGGCGGACGCGCGCTATGCGGGGTTTACCCGGTGCGCTACCGATGCGACCTCGATGCGCTGCCGCCGGCACGGCGTGGTCCTGCTCGGGCAGGGACCGTTCGAGGCGGCGGTCGATCTGCGCAACACGGACGGCAGCGGCGGCTTCAACCAGCTGACACTGTGGGACGACCGCGACCAGTACGCCGTCTATGCGATCGGCGACGCGCTGGAGCGGCGGGGCTGGCGCTACTGCTACACCGGGCAGGGCGATCGCGGCGACCAGGCGATCTACTCGCGAGCCCACGCGCCCGTGCGGTTCGCGATGGACCTGAGCTACTGGGGCAAGCGCCGCTTTCGCATCCTGCCGGGCTGGACGCCGGTGGCGCGGCCCTGCACGCCGCCGTAAGGCGGATTGACGCGGGGTTGGCCAGCCTTAAGCTGAACGGCATGGCGCCTATCCCCCCGCTTCGACTGGCCCTGCTGCTGCTGGCGTCGTTGCTGCCGGCGCAGCAGGCACCGCCACCCGCGCCGCCGACCCAGGCGAGCGAGAGCGGTGGCGACGTGGTCGTGACCGGCCGGCGCGACATCGACGCCACCGGCATCACGACCAGCCGGCAGATGAACAGCCTGCGGACCGGCAGCGCCGGCGCGAGCCGACAGAACTTCGCCGAGTCCGAACGCTTCGCGCGCTGCGCGGTCAAGGCCGGGCTGAAGGACGTCGAGCTGCTCCGGCGGGCGCTCGACGGCGTGGCAAACAGCGTGCGGCAGGACGCGGCCCAGCGCCGCTTCGTGCAGATCAACGCGAACTGCGCGCCCGACGGCACCTTCGCCAGGACGGCGGTAGGCGAGGTCGTCAACCGCGGCGGGCCATCGAGCAGCGTCTCCGAGTCACCCCTGCAGGAACAGCAATTCTACTATGATCGCGGCGCCCTGTTCGTGCAGGCGGTGCGGGTGTTCGCGGCGGACACAACCCTGACGACGGCGCAGACCGGTGATCCCGCCGTGCAGGCGCGTTTCATCGCGCGCGAACAGGCGCCGGCGCGGCTGCGCCTGCCGGCGGACGCCCGCTATTTCGGCGCGGCGGTCTGCCTGGTGCAGCATCAGCCGGGGCTCGCCACCCGCCTGGTCGTGCGCGACCTGTCCCCGACCGTGCGGGAAAACATCGCGGCGCAGATCGTCAACACGACGCGCCAGTGCTTCGGCGGAGCGAAGCACGTCTATTTCGCCGCGGTGCAGATGCGCTTCTACCTGGCCGACGCGCTCTATCGCTGGATCGTGGCCGCAAGGGGCGTGGCGTCGCTGGTTCCCGATCGCTGATCGGAGACGTGCGCCGCCCGCGCGGCGAGCACGGCCGGGAAATGCGCCTCCGCCGAGTCGATCAGCCCGAGCAGCGGCTCGGCGAAGCTGTCGCCCATGGGCGACAGTGAATAGGTGACCTGCGGCGGCACGCCGGGTCGCACGTCGCGATGCACGAACCCGTCGCGCTCCAGCTGCTGATTTCCTCGGACGCGCTGGGCCGGCGGGTGGCGCAGCACGGTGCCGCGATCGACGCCGCCAAGCGCGCGGGCGTCGCGCGGATCGCCTATACCAGCGTGCTCGACGCCGATCGCTCGCCGCTCAGCGTCGCGGACGAGCATCGCGGCACGGAGGCGCTGCTGACAGCCAGCGGCGTGCCGCACACGCTGCTGCGCAACGGCTGGTACACCGAGAACTACACGCCCGCCAATCCCGCCGCGCTGAAGCACGGCGCGGTGATCGGCGCGGCGGGCGACGACCGGAGCCGGTCGCGGCGCTGCTCGCGGGCTTCGACGCGGGCGCGGCGGCCGGCGCGCTGTTCGACGATGGCCACGCCCTGTCGCGGCTGATCGGACGGCCGACCACGCCGCTGGCGGACACGATCGCGGCCGCGCTGGCGGCGTAGCGTCGGCGGCGCTACGCTCTCGCCGATGTCCATCGTCGGTCCGTTCAGGCTGAAGGCGCAGGTGATGTGCGGCGACGAGCCCGCGATGGGGCCGGGCAAGGCGCTGGTGCTGGACGCGATCCGCCGCGAGGGCTCGATCTCCGCCGCGGGGCGGTCGCTCGGCATGAGCTATCGGCGGACCTGGCTGCTGGTCGATAGCATGAACCGTTGCTGGGCGGAGCGGCTGGTCGAGACGGGTGCCACGGGCGCGCGGCTGAGCGCGAAGGGCGACGCGGTGCTCGCCGCCTATCGCGCGCTGGAGCGGCGGCTGGAGCAGGCGGCGCTGGCCGACGCCGCGCTGCTCGACGGCCTGCTGCCCGCGCCCAGAACGGACGGGGTTGCCCCTATTGCCGCGCCCGGAGCATGACCCCGATCACGCGCGGGTCGCTGGGCGTGCCCAGGATCAGGCCGGAATTGCCCGCCTGCACCGTCACGTTCTGGATATAGTCCGCCTCGAGCAGGTTGCGCGCGAACACCGCCAGTTCCAGCCCGTTCGCCAGTCGATAGCCGATGCTGGCATTGGTCAGGTTGGACGCCCCGATCGCGGTATAGCGCGACAGCGCGGGCTCGCCATTATAGCGCGACCGCGACACGGTGTCGGCGTGGATGAAGGCGATGCCCGGCCCCAGCGCGTGCTGGTAATCCATTCCCGCTGTCACCGCCCAGCGCGGCAGGCCGACCAGCCGCTGGCCCGACAGGTCGCACGCGGTCGTGGTCGCGGTCTGCTGCTCCAGCGGGCAGGGGCCGGCGGGATAGCTCGCGTACCTGCCGTCCGCATAGGCCAGATTGGCGCGCAGCGTCAGGCCGGCGACGGGCACGGCGACCGCGTCCGCCTCCACCCCCTTCACCGTCACGCGCGGGATGTTGGACAGATAGCCGCGCAGCGCCGCCGTCTGGGTCGGGCCGCTATCGACGATGGTCGCCTGGAAGTCCCTGACGCGGGTGTAGAAGACGTCGGCGTTCAGCACGAGGCGGCGGCCGAACAGGCTGGTCTTCAGCCCCGCCTCGTAATCGGTGTTCCGCTCCGGCCGCACCACCGCGAACTGGAGCGCGGGGCCACTGGCCGCGTCGAGCGGCAGGCCCGACATATTGATGCCGCCCGACTTGAACCCGCGCGCGTAGCTCGCATAGCCCAGCACGCCGTCCGTGACCTGATAGGCGATGTTGGCGCGCCCCGACAGGCTGCCATCGCGGTCGCGCGCGCTGTAGGTCTGGGGGCGCAGCACGCCCAGCCGCGCGGCCGTTAGCGCAGTCACCTGCGCCGGCGTGCCGGTGATCGGCGGGCCGCCGAACACGGGCGAGGTGTAGAAGCCGCCCTTGCGCTCCCAGGTGTAGCGCAGCCCGCCGGTCAGCGTAAGGCGCGGGAACAGCCTGTAATTCGCCTCGCCGAACACCGCCTTGCTGGTCGAGCGGAAGTCGGTGAACCCGTCGGTGCCATAGCCGTCGAGCAGGTTGGCGGGCACGCGGGTGGTGCCGGTCGTCGGCCCGATGAGCCAATAGGCGGCGGCCGGGCCATAGACGCTGTTGGGACGACCGACGATCTTCTGATGAAAGTAATAGAGCCCGCCGACCCAGGTGAACGGGCCGTCTCCCTTGGAGGCCAGGCGCAACTCTTCCGAATACTGGTCCTGGCGCGACGGGATGTGCTGGATCAGCTGGATCGGCACGCCCGTATAGTCGCGGTCGTTCGCCGCGTCCCAGTTCCAGAAACGCCATGCCGCGACGTCGGTGAGCGTGCCGAAGCCGAGGTCGACATCGGTCGTCCCCGACACGCCGCCCTCGTTGGTCTTGACCGCGAGCGGGGCGTCGATGTCGGTCAGCCGGTTATACGGGTTGGTGCTGGCGGGCTGGTAGCTCAGGCCCGCGGCGAGCGCCGGATACTGGCGCGCGGCCGGGCGCAGCGACTGGCCGACGCGCAGATAGACTTGCGTGCAGCAGTCGCTCTGAAAGTTGGTGAAGTCGGCGATCAGGCGCAGGGTGACCTGCTCGGTCGGACGGATCAGCAGCTGACCGCGCACCGCCTCGTTGCCGATCGCATTGTGGTCGATGCCCGTGCGGATGTTGTGGATGACCCCGTCGCGCCGCGTCACCAGGCCCGACAAGCGGAACGCGACCGTGTCGCCGATCAGCGCGCCGCTTGCCGACGCCTTGGCCTGCACGAAGCGGTTCTCGCCGACCGAGATTTCCTCATACGCTTCGGGCGTGAAGGTCGGCAGGCGGCTGGTGATGTTGATCGCGCCGGCGGTGGTGTTCTTGCCGAACAGCGTCCCCTGCGGCCCGCGCAGCACCTCGATCCGCTCGATGTCGGCGAAGTCGAACGCGGCGGTGGCGGGTCGGGCGTGATACACGCCATCGACGTAGAAGCCGACGCCCGGCTCCAGCCCGTCATTCGCCTGGCTGACCGCGACGACCGACGAGCCGAGCCCGCGGATGGTGAAGGCCGTGTTGCGCGGGTTGGCCGACGAATAGTTCAGGCTCGGGACCAGCGTGGTGAGCTGCTGCGTGTTCACCGTGTAGCTCCGGTCGAGCAGCTGCCCGCCCACGACCGAGAGCGACCCCGGCACCTTCTGCGCGTCCTCGGCGCGGAGCCGCGCGGTGACGGTGACGGTGGGCACGCCCGGCTCCTCCTCGGGCGCGGGCGCGGCCGTGGTGGGCGTGTCGGGTGAACCGGCCTGCTGCGCGTGCGCCGCGCCGGACAGGAGCGCGAGCACGGCCGCGCCGGTGAAGTGAACTGCCCGCATGATCGCCCCCTCAAGCTGTATCCGGTGGAATAC
>CAXTWJ010000220.1:0-4922 GCA_964247925.1 uncultured Sphingomonas sp. | reverse complement strand
CTCGATGACGTGGTCGAGCCGCTCGGGCACTACCGCCGCGATCTTCGTCAGCGCGATGCGGGCCGCGCCGGCGAGCAGCATATCGCCGCGTTGTCCAACCCACGCCGCGCCCAGCGCCAGCGCATCGAGCTCGTCCTCCGTTAACATCAACGGGGGCAGGAGAAACCCGGGCCGCAGCAGGAAGCCTATACCCGCTTCGCCCTTGATCGGCGCGCCCAGCGCCTTGAGCGTCTCGATGTCACGATAGATCGTTCGGCGCGATACGCCGAGCTCTAGCGCCAACGCCTCGCCCGTAACCGGGCGGCGACGCGCCCTCAGGCATTGGATCAGATCAAATAGACGGCTCGTGCGCGACATCGCGAGCTGCTTACGCCCATGGCGAGACTGTGTCAGGGGCAACCAGCGGTGTCGCGGAACCGCGCGCCGATGCACGTCTTACCGCTTTACACGTCGGCGACACTTGGGCGATGTCCTCCAGCCGATGTTGCCGCTGCACCTTCTCCAGCGGAAAATGTCTGCGCGCGTGCGCCGCGATGAGTGTCGGCAGAAAGGTTTGCGTTACCGCCTCACCACCGTTAATCCCCACGATCGACTTACCCGCCGCGCTCCCGGCTGGTTCTTGGGCAGGTGCGGCTCGATCCCCGCCCACGCCTCGTCCGACAGCCGGAGCAGTGCCATCCCGCGACTCCCTGATCCACATCGTCGCTGAATCAAGAAAGCCGCTCCGCTTCAACCCGCTGATTGGGTTTGAGCCCTAGTGATTTTGGGTGCGATTGCCTCGGCCGGGCATGGAGGGAGTGGAACAATGGCGCTAGCGCTTCGCCGGATGGTGTTTCCGATCGGGCCCGAGCAGGTCGAAGCCTATCTCGACATGGCCACCGATGGCCCAATCGCGATCGGTATCGATGGAGATGCAGGAGTCGTAATCACGACCATCGAGGATTACACTCGATTGTTGAGATTGAACGAAGTTGAAGGCGGCGTGGATGCCGTGCCCAGTTCCAGTCCACCTCACCGCGATTAATAGCACCATTCGAGGAGCGGCGTTTACATGGCCGTATTGCGGATCCTATGCCACTACATGTCAGTCCTGTGTCCCTGTCGTTCGTAGCCATAAGATACCTCGATGATGGGAACCGCCGACCACCGAGCACTGCGGCCATGCGCCTGATCCACACCGCCGACTGGCAGCTCGGCAAGCCGTTCGGGCGCTTTCCTCAGGAGGTCAGGACGGCGCTGGCCGAAGCGCGCTTCGACGCGATCGACAGGATTGGGGCGCTCGCGCGTGAACGGAATGCCGCGCACGTCGTGGTCGCGGGCGACGTGTTCGACAGCACCGGTCCCGCGGACCGCGAGATCGTGTAGGCGGTGACCCGCATGGGCAGGGCTCCGTGCACGTTGTGGCTGATGCCCGGAAACCACGACCATGCCCGCTCGGAGGGCCTGTGGGCCCGCGTGCGCCGTGCGGCCCCGCCCAGCGTGCGCGTCGTGGACACGCCCGAGCCAGTCGAGATGGAGGATGGTGTTTAGCTGCTGCCGGCGCCGCTCGAGCACCGGCGCACCCGCGAGGACCCGACGAGCGCGTTCGACGGCATGGCGACGCCCGACGGCGCGCTCAGGATCGGGCTCGCCCACGGCTCGGTGGTCGACTTCGGTGCGCGCGGCGAGGCCGACAACATGATCCCACCCGACCGCGCCCAGCGGTCCGGGCTCGACTACCTTGCGCTCGGCGACTGGCACGGGTTCCTGCCCATCGGCGACCGCACCGCCTACAGCGGCACGCCGGAGGCGGACCGGTTCGGCCGCGAGGAGCCGGGCGGGGTGGTCGTCGCGGACGTGCGCTGCGGCGCCGCGCCCGCCATCGAGCGGGTCGAGACGGGCCGTTATCGCTGGCTCGAGCGGGAGTGGCGGCTGTCCGGTCCGGACGACTTCGGGCGCGAGCTGCGGGACCTGCGTGTATCGGTCGACCAGGCGTCCACGCTGGTGAGGCTCGTGCTTTCGGGTACCCTGTCCCTGGCCGACCGGGTGGCCGTCAGGCAGGCCTGCGCCGACGACCTCGGGCACGCGCTGCGCTGGCTGGACGTCGAAGACGCCGACCTGGTGGCCCAGCCGACCAAGGACGACGTGGCCGCCATTGATGTGCAGGGCGCGCTGGCCGCGGCGATAGGGAAACTGAAAGCACGAGCCGAGGGCGTTGACACCGACCGCAAGGTCGCGGCCATGGCGCTGGAGCGGCTCTACGTCGAGGCGATCCGGGCGACGGAGGCGGCGCGGTGAGGATTGTTTCGCTTGAGCTGGACAACTTCCGCCGCTCCCGCCGGCCGCTCAGGCTCGACGGCTTCGAGCCGGGCCTGAACGTCGTGGTCGAGCCGAACGAGACGGGCAAGTCGACGCTGTTGGAGGCGCTGCGCGCCGCGCTGTTTATCCGGCACTCGGCCCGGACGGAGCTGACCCGCTCCTACTGCTCGATCGGCGACGAGGTGGCGCCGAGGGTCGCGGTCGGGTTCGAGGTGGCGGGCGAGCGCTGGCAGGTGGAGAAGCAGTTCCTCCGCTCTTACCGGGCGCAGCTCAGCGGCCCCGGCGGCCGGTTCGAGAGCGACGCGGCGGAGGAGAAGCTACAGGCGCTACTCGGGTTCGAGCGCGGCAACAACCGCGGCACCGATCCCGACACGCGCGGCGCACTAGGCCTGCTCTGGGTCGAGCAGGCCAGCGCCCTCAAGGTGGACGCGCCCAGCCGGTTGGTCCGCGACAACGTGCGCACCGCGCTGGAGGGCGAAGTCGGAGCGATCACCGGCGGGCGACGGTTCGACACCGTCCGAGCCCGGGTCGAGGAGACCTATGCCGAGCTCCGCACGGGGAGCCGGGGCAGGTCCACCGGCCGGCTCGCCTCAGCCGAAACCAGGCTGGCCGCCGCGCGCGAACACCGCACCAGCGTGGAGGCGCTCGCCAGCGCTTACGAAACGACGCTGACCTCCATCGCGCGCAGCGGCGTCAGCGAGGGCTGCGGCGACCTGAGCCGCGGCACGCAGGAGCAGCTGGCGGTGCTCACCCGACTGGCGTTCGCCGACCTGCTGCTCGACAAGGGTGAGCCGGTGTCGCTGATCCTGGACGACCCGCTGGTCTACTCGGACGACGCCCGACTGGAGGTCATGACCGACATCCT
This sequence comes from uncultured Sphingomonas sp., assembly GCA_964247925.1. Taxonomy (GTDB): domain Bacteria; phylum Pseudomonadota; class Alphaproteobacteria; order Sphingomonadales; family Sphingomonadaceae; genus Sphingomonas. Next base: position 1,759 of record CAXTWJ010000220.1, on the reverse strand, counting down.
GACCCGGGCGGCCGAGCGCATGCAGGTGATCCTGCTCACCTGCCGGGAGCGAGCGTTCAGGCATGTGGGCGGCAACAGGATCATGTTGGCGGCGTAGGCGCGGGCGCTGGCTTGAACTGGGGGAAAGCGGAACGGCCGCTTTGTGGCAGCATCATAAACTTACTTGCCGTTTGTTCATCCAATCGGGCAACGTCGGCAGGATGTGGCCAGCGTCGAGGGCAAACTGCGAATGGGAGGCGATGCGCGGAATTCCGGCAAGCTTATGTCGCTGATCGTCCCGCACCTGCGGCCGGGAGACTCACCGCCGTTCGCAGACCACGCCGCGACGCTGCCGACTGGTTCGATTGAAGCTTGAAAGGACCGCTGGTAGCGGGCGCTAGGCTCCTGATTTAGGCGGTGAACTAGTGATCCTGCGTCGCGAGCGGGAGCATGTTGCCTTCCAGGCATCTGCGACGTTACCCGGCGGGGACTGGATTAGGCGTGATCGCCACCCCAGCCCGCGCCGGCATTGCGAGGAGACGGAATGCGACTTTGGGAGGGCATGGGGATGCGACTGTCAGCTCGCCTCGCTTGCCTTGACCACACGGTCCTTCCCCGTCCCCTTGCTCGCATGGCATGCCCGGTAGGCGTCCTCCAACGCCACCCTTATCCTCGTTCCGTCGCCGCATTCCGCCACTCCGATGCTAAGCGACACCGGGAAACTCGCCGTGTTGCCGTCCTTGGAAGTCCATAACACCTCAGATGCTTGGAGAGCCTTCAGCACTCGCCTCATCACGCCGTATGCCTCCTCTTCAGACGTGTCTGGCATGATCACGCCGAACTCGTCGCCGTTGATCCGGTAGACCCTATCCCGAGGACGGCACTTCTGCCGGATGATCGACGACACGTGCCTGAGGGCGGCGTCTCCGGCCGGGCGACCGTTAACGTCGTTGACCTTCTTGAAGTTGTCCACGTCGAGATGGACGCAGGCTGCGGGCGTGGCGAGCTTGAGATCGACGGCTTCGTAGTTGCCGACATCTTGTTCGTAGGCGCCCTGGTTCCGCAAGGAGGTCAGCAGGTCGGTCTGTCCGAGCGCGCCGGGAGCTGGCTTCGACATGAGCTCCCTGACAGGACCCTGGGCACAGAAGCAGGGGCTCGTGTCGCAGTCCGGGCAGTGCCCCGGATATGACTTCCAGAGAAGTTCGGAGGTCAGGACCGCGCCTGGCCGCCCGCTGCGGATGGTCGAGGCGAGTGCGAACCACCAACCGAGGAAGTCCGCGATCTCGTTCTGGAAGTTTTGTGGGTAGATGTGCTGGAAGCGCAGCGCCTCAGAAACTTCGGCGAGTTCCTCGATGAGCCGGAGATAGATATATCGCAGCGGATCCTGATCGCCGCCCGGTCCCCGCCAAGTATGCCCATAAATCTCCGCAAACATGAGCTCTAGGTCGTCCACGCCCCGTGCCTGTCGGGGCGCGTGTTGGTAATAGAGGCTTTCGAGCGACTTCTCGTCAAGGGCCGGCTTGTCGGAAGCCCAGCAGGCGCATGGCCGTGACGTACAGTAGGGGCATGCGCCCGGGAACTTCCTAAGGACCATGTCCTCTGCGGTCGTTCGCACCGGATCCACGGCGCTGATCAGGGCGCATGCCCACCCGAAGATTTTGGGGATGAACCTCGTCGCGGTCTCAAGGTCATTCTTTTTGAACAAGTGCTTGCCCGCGATCCCGCATACCTCGGCAAGGTGCTGATAGATGTCTGCCTTCGTCTTCGTGTAGTTCTGGGT
>CAXTWJ010000219.1:0-4928 GCA_964247925.1 uncultured Sphingomonas sp. | reverse complement strand
TCCCTAACCCTCCCGCAAGCGGGAGGGGAACACATGGCCAAGGACTTCGACGTGATCGTGTATGGCGCGACCGGCTTCACCGGGCGCCTCGTCGCCGAATATCTGGCGCGGGCCTATCCCGGTCGGGGCCGCTGGGCGATGGCGGCGCGCTCGGCGGACAAGCTGGCGGCGGTGCGCGACGCGATCGGCGCGCCGGCCGACACGCCGCTGGTCGTCGCGGACGCGGACGATCCCGCCTCGCTCGCCGCCATGGTGGAGCGTACGGCCGTGATGCTGACCACGGTCGGACCCTATCAGCTATACGGTTCGGCGCTGGTCGCGGCGTGCGTGCGCGCGGGCACGGCCTATGTCGACCTGTGCGGCGAGCCCGCCTGGATGCGGCAGATGATCGACGCGCATGAGGTCGAGGCGAAGCGGACCGGCGCCAGGATCGTGTTCTCCTGCGGGTTCGATTCGATCCCGTTCGACCTCGGCGTGCTGACGCTGCAGGAGGCCGCGGTCGAGCGGTTCGGCCGGCCGGCGCCGCGCGTGAAAGGGCGCGTGCGGGCGATGCAGGGCGGGTTCTCCGGGGGCACGGCGGCAAGCCTGAAGGCGACGGTGGCGGCGGCGGCGCACGATCCCGGTCTGGTCAGGCTGCTCACCAGCCCCTGGGCGCTGACGCCGGGCTTCACCGGCCCGCACCAGCCGACCGGACTAATCCCCGAGTACGACGCGACGGTCAGCGCCTGGGTGGCGCCGTTCATCATGGCGGCGATCAACACCAAGAATGTCCATCGGACCAACTTCCTGCTGGGCGGACGCTATGGCGCCGACTTCGTCTATGACGAGATGACGATCGCGCCGGGGCTGGGCGACATCGGCAAGGCCGCCGCGCAGGCGCTCGCCAAGCTCAACCCGCTCGCCTCAGACAAGGGGCCGAAGCCCGGCGAGGGGCCGAGCAAGGCGGAGCGCGATGCCGGCCACTACGACCTGCTGTTCGCGGGGTTGATGCCCGACGGCGAGCGGATCGACTGCGTCGTCACCGGCGACCGCGACCCCGGCTATGGTTCGACCAGCAGGATGATCGCGGAGAGCGCGCTGTGCCTGGTCGAGGACGTGGAGGGCGCAGGCGGCATCTGGACGCCCGGCGCGCTCATGGGCCCCCAGCTGCGCGAGCGCCTGCGCGCCAAGGCGGGGCTGACCTTCACGGCCGGCTAGGGTCCAGACCCATGGTCAACGCCGGCCCTGATGCCGGATGTTGCCCGGCCGGCCGCGCCGTTTCAGGACGCGCGTGGGTCGCCTGTCACCCGGGGTCATCGCGCCCCCCGCTCCTTCGGGCAGCTCGAAGCGAAGCGCGCCCGACACGGGGTTGGCGTCGGCGAGGCGGAGCTGGAGGTGCTGGCCCGCCGCGTATCGCTCGCCCGAATGCTCGCCGGTCAGCGTGCGCGCGGCGTCGTCGTAGCGGAAATATTCCGTGCCGAGGTCGCGCACGGAAAGCAGGCCGTCGCCGCCGATGCCCTCCACCGTCGCGAACAGGCCGAAGTTCGCGACGCCGGTGACGCGGACCTCCATGACCTCGCCGACGCGCTCGGCCAGGAACGCGGCGACGTAGCGGTCGATCGTGTCGCGCTCCGCTTCCATCGCGCGACGCTCGAGCGCGCTGATGCTCTCCCCGATGCGCTCGAAATCCTCGTTGCCGGCCAAGCCGCCGGGGCCGAGCGCATAGGCGCTGACCAGCGCGCGGTGGACGAGCAGGTCGGCGTAGCGCCGGATCGGCGAGGTGAAATGCCCGTAGCTGCCCAACGCCAGCCCGAAATGGCCATGGTTGGCGGGCGCGTAATAGGCCTGGGTCTGCGTGCGCAGCACCTGTTCCATCACCTGCGGGCGATGATCGACGCCCCCCACCCGCTCGAGCAGGTGGTTGAACGTCGCCGGCCGGATCACCTGCCCCAGCGCGAACGGCACGCCGAACGTCTCCAGATAATCCTTGAGCGCGACCAGCTTCTCGCGCGCGGGCGGCTCGTGGACACGATACATGACGGGCGCCTTCTTCGCCTCCAGCGCCTTGGCGGCGGCGACGTTGGCGGCGATCATATAGTCCTCGATCAGCCGCATCGAATCGAGCCGCTCGCGCGGCGCGACCGACAGGATGCGCCCCTTCTCGTCCAGCACCACGCGACGCTCGGGCAGGTCGAGCTCCAGTGGCGCGCGGGCATCGCGGGCGGTGGCCAGCGCGCGCCAGCACGACCAGAGCGGCTCGAGCGCATCGAGCATCGGGCCGGCGCCCGCGTCGATGGTCGCCTGCGCGTCCTCATAGGCGATGTTCGCGGCGATCCGCACCAGCGCGCGGGTGAACCGCCAGCCCTTGAGCGCGCCCGCCTTGGTGATCTGCAGGTGGCAGGCGAGCGCGGCGCGGTCCTCGCCCTGCTTGAGCGAGCAGACGTCCGCCGACATCACCTCCGGCAGCATCGGCACGACACGGTCGGGGAAATATACGCTGTTGCCGCGCGCCCGCGCTTCCCGGTCCAGTGACGAGCCGGAGCGGACGTAGAAGCTGACGTCGGCGATCGCGACGATCGCGCGCCAGCCGCCCGCATTGGCGGGATCGTCGTCGGGCGCGGCCCAGACCGCGTCGTCATGGTCCCGCGCGTCCGCCGGGTCGATCGCGACGATCGGCAGGTGGCGCAGGTCTTCGCGCTCCGTGTCCAGCGGTTGTCCCGCGACCCGCTCCGCTTCGTCCAGCGTTTCCTGTGCGAACTGGTCGGGGATGCCGAGCTTGTGGATGGCGATCAGCGAGAAGGAGCGCGGCGCGAACGGGTCGCCCAGCCGCTCCACCACGCGCGCGGTGATCCGCGGCGGGCGCCCGGCCTTCTCGGCCAGCACCAGGTCGCCCGCCCGCGCGCCGCCCGCGTCGGAGACGGCGTAGTCGCGGCGTTCCTTCTTGTCGACGCCGGTCAGCCATAGCTGGCTGCCTTCCGCGCGGAGCACGCCCAGCAGCTGCTCGGACGCGGGCGCGAGCGTCTTCATCGGGTGGGCGATCCAGCCCTGCCCGGCCTCTTCCGTCCTTGCGAGGATGCGCGTGCCCACGCCCAGCGCGCCGCGCTTGCGCTCGCGCACGCGGACGCGCGGCGGCGGCGTCTCGGCCTCCCAGCGCTCGGGCACCGCCCAGACGTTGCCGCCGTCATCGACATCGGCGACGCGCAGCACCGTCACCTTGGGCAGCCCGCCCATCTGGTGAAAGGCGCGGCCGGGCGCGGCGTCGATCAGCCCCTCGTCGCCCATGTCGCGCAGCAGCGCCTTCAGCGCGATCTTGTCCTGGGCGTGCAGCCCGAACGCGCGCGCAATCTCGCGCTTGCCCGCGGGGACGTCGGATTGCGCGATGAAATCGAGCACCTGCCGCCGCGTAGGCAAACCGGGTCTTGTGTTGGTTCTTGGCACCCCGGCAAGATAGGTATTCGCCGCATCCACGTCACCCGCTAAGGACGCGAGCGGTGACTTACGACCTGCTCATCATCGGCGGCGGCATCAACGGCTGCGCGATCGCGCGCGAGGCGGCGCTGAACGGCTGGTCGGTGCTGCTGGTCGAGCGTGACGACCTGGCGAGCCACACCTCGTCCGCCTCCACCAAGCTGATCCATGGCGGCCTGCGCTATCTGGAACAATATGATTTCCGGCTGGTCGCGGAGGCGCTGCGCGAGCGCGAGCGGCTGGTCGCGGCCGCGCCGCACCTGATCCGGCCCCTGCGCTTCGTCCTGCCGCACGAGAACGCGGTCCGGCCGTGGTGGCTCGTGCGCGCCGGGCTGGTGCTCTACGACCTGCTCGCCGGGCGCATGACACTGCCCCGCTCGCGGGGGCTGCGCCGGAGCGACACGGCCTATGCCGCGCCGCTGAAGGGCGCGACACGCGGCTTCGTCTATTCGGACGCCTTCGTCGATGACGCGCGCCTGACGCTCGCCAACGCGATCGACGCGGCCGCGAACGGTGCCGAGGTCGCGACCCGCACCGCGCTGGTCAGCGCGCGTCACGCCGACGACGGCTGGCACGCGACGCTGTCGGACGGGCGCGAGGTCACGGCGCGGGCGATGGTCAACGCCGCCGGCCCGTGGGTGGCCGAGGCGCTGGGCCGCGTCGGCGTCACCGCCAGGGGCGGCGTGCGACTGGTCAAGGGCAGCCACATCGTCGTGCCCCGCCTGTATAACGGCGACCACGCCTACATCCTCCAGCAGCCCGACCGCCGGATCGTGTTCGCGATCCCCTATCTGGACCGTTTCACGGAGATCGGCACCACCGACGTGCCGGTCGAACGGCCGGAGGACGCCGTCATCTCGGCGGACGAGATCAGCTATCTGTGCGAGGCGGTGAACCGCCACTTCACGCGCCAGATCGCGCCGGCCGACGTGACGTCGAGCTGGTCGGGCGTGCGCCCGCTTTATGACGACGGCGCGAGCGAGGCGCGGGTGGTCAGCCGTGACTATGTGCTGGAGCTGGACGGCACCCTGCTCAACGTCTTCGGCGGCAAGATCACGACCGGGCGGCACCTGGCGGAGGAAGCGATCGGCATGCTGTCGTCGGTGCTCGGCGTGCGCGCGCACCGGGTGACGCGCGACCGGCCGTTCCCCGGCGGGGATATCGGCGCGTTCGACGCCTTCCTGGCGCGGGTGCGCGCGCGCTGGCCGTGGCTGGGCGAGACGCGGTCCGCGCGCATGGCGCACGCCTATGGCGACGCGCTGTTCGCGATGCTGGAAGGGGTGGACCAGCCACCGGTCGAGGTCGCGGCCGGCCTGACCGAGATCGAGCTGCGCTGGATGCACGACCACGAATGGGCGCGCGACGTCGCCGGCGTGCTGGAGCGGCGGAGCAAGCTGGGGCTGACGATCACGCCGGACGAGCGGGCGCGGCTAGCCGCCTGGTGGGGGGCGCGGTTTCCCAAATAGCTCCCGCCCCCCACC
>CAXTWJ010000218.1:0-4961 GCA_964247925.1 uncultured Sphingomonas sp. | reverse complement strand
AGAAGCCGTTGACGTCGGCGCCCGCGCCCATCGTGAAGAAATGGTGGAGCCAGACCATGAAGGCGAGCAGGCAGATCGCCATCGTCGCAATGATCATCGACCGATAGCCGAACAGCGGCTTGCCCGAGAAAGTGGACACCACTTCGGAGAAGATGCCGACCGCGGGCAGCACCAGGATGTACACCTCCGGATGCCCCCACGCCCAGATGAGGTTGACGAACATCATCTGGTTGCCGCCCGCCTCGTTGGTGAAGAAGTGGAAGCCGGCGTAGCGATCGAGGCTCAGCATCGCGAGCGTGGCGGTCAGGATCGGAAAGGCCGCGACGATCAGCAGGTTGGTCGCCAGCGACGTCCAGCAGAACATCGGCATCCGCGTGTAGCCCATGCCCGGCGCGCGCATCTTCAGGATGGTGGTGACCAGGTTGACGCCGGACAGCAACGTGCCGGCCCCCGAAATCTGCAGCGCCCAGATATAGTAATCGACCCCGACCCCGGGCGAGAACCGCAGTTCCGACAATGGCGGATAGACGATCCAGCCGGTCTTCGCGAACTCGCCGACGACCAGGCTGATGTTGACCAGCAGCGCGCCCGAGGCCGTCAGCCAGAAGCTGACGTTGTTGAGTGTCGGGAAGGCGACGTCACGGATGCCGAGCTGGAGCGGCACGGCGAAATTCATCAGCCCGATCATGAACGGCATCGCGACGAAGAAGATCATCAGCGTGCCGTGCGCGGTGAAGACCTGATCGTAATGCTCGGGCGGGAGGTAACCCTGGTGCCCGCCATAGGCGAGCGCCTGCTGCGAGCGCATCAGCAGTGCGTCGGAGAAGCCGCGCAGCAGCATCACGAGCGCGAACAGGATGTACATGATGCCGATCCGCTTGTGATCGACGGACGTCAGCCATTCGCGCCACAGATAGGGGAAATGCCCCGCGCGCCAGATCCAGAACAGCACGCTCACGACAACGACGCCGACCGCCGCGGCCGCGACCAGTGGAATGGGCTGATCGAACGGGATCGCGTCCCAGCCAAGCTTGCCGAACATCAGTTCTTCCTTCCGGCGTGCTGGGTCGTCACGTGCATCTGCGCGCCGGCGCCCTGCACCACCGCATCATACAGGCCGGGCTGGACCGAACCGAACGTCGCCGGCGCCGACGCGGCCTGGTGCGCGGCGAGGCGCAGATAGTTCGGGCCGTTCAGCACCGGCCCCGCGCCCTTCGCCCGCGCGGCCCAGGCGGCGAAGCGCGCGGGCGTGACGGCATCGACGACGAAGGTCATGTCGGAGAAGCCCTCACCGCTGTAATGGGCGGAGAAACCGCGATACTGGCCGGGCCGGTCCGCCTGCAGGTTCAGCTTCGCGTCCATCCCGCTCATGGCATAGATCTGACTGCCGAGCCTGGGGATCGCGAAGCTGTTCATCACCGTCTGCGAGGTGATGCGGAAGCTGACCGGCCGGCCGGCCGGGATCACCAGATGGTTGATCGTCGCCACGCCCTGGTCCGGATAGATGAACAGCCATTTCCAGTTCAGCGCCACGACCTGCACGGGAACGGCGCGCTGTCCGGACGCGAGCGGGCGCGACGGCTCCAGCTGATGGCTGCCGATCCAGGTGATGCCGGCGAGGAAGATGATCGCCAGGATCGGGATCGACCAGACCAGCAGCTCCAGCTGGCCCGAATAGGTGAAGTCGGGGCGGTATTTGGCGCGGGTGTTGCCGGCGCGAAACCACCAGGCGAACGCCAGCGTCAGCACGATGACCGGCACGATGATCGACAGCATGATCGCCATCGCGTTGAACAGGATGCTGCGCTCGCCCGCGGCGACCGGCCCGACCGGGTCGAGCACCCCCGGCTCGCAAGCGGCAAGCAGCAGCAGCGGCAGGGCTGCCAGGCGGCGGCGGGGAAGCCCGATCATGGCGGCCGCCCTACGCCCGTGCTCGTATGGTCGCCAGTCCCGCTTGCGGCGTTCATAGCAAGGGTTAACACGATCGCGATGACCTGCCTGCGCTCCGTCCTGTTCATGCCCGCGTCAAACGCACGCGCGATCGCCAAGGCGCGCGGCCTGCCCTGCGACGCCGTGATCCTGGATTTGGAGGATGCGGTCGCGCCCGAGGTGAAGGCGGACGCCCGCGCCGCCGCGGTGGCGGCGGTGCGCGAGGGCGGCTTCGGCGCGCGGCCGATCGCCGTGCGGATCAACGCGCTCGACACACCCTGGGGCGTGGACGATGCGGCGGCGCTGGCGGGCGTGCCGATCGATGCGGTGGTGCTGCCCAAGGTGGACGGCGCGGCGGACCTGTGGCGTGCGCGGATGCTGCTTCCCGATGTGGCGTTATGGGCGATGGTCGAAAGCTGCGCGGGCGTGCTCGCTTTGGCCGCCATCTCCGGGGTCGCGCGCGAGGTTGGCCTCCGTGCGCTGATCGCGGGGACCAACGACCTGACGAAGGAGATGCGCTGCCGGCCCGAGCAGGACCGTATGCCGCTGTTGCCGGTGCTGACGCAGATCGTGCTGGCCGCGCGTGCGGGCGGGATGGCGGTGCTGGACGGCGTCTGCAACGCGCTCGGCGACCCCGGGCGTCTGACGGCGGAATGCCGGCAGGGCGCGGTCCTCGGCTTCGACGGCAAGACGCTGATCCACCCGGCGCAGATCGCGGCCGCCAATGCCGCGTTCGGGCCGAGCGAGGCGGAACTGGCCTGGGCGCGCGCGGTGGTCGCCGCGTTCGCGCGCCCGGACGCGGCGGGACGCGGCGCGATCCGGGTCGAGGGCGAGATGGTGGAACGGCTCCACCTCGCCGAGGCGGAGCGGGTGTTGAGGCTTCTACAATGACCTTCTCTCGCCGCGGCGGGCGAAGGTCCGGATAGTCGGCGAGCATGGGCAAGCACGCGGACCTACCCGCCTCCTGCCCCCACGCTTCTGGCAACTGTCCCTCTCCCGCGAAAACGGGAGAGGATCGGCTTACATCTTCTGCAGCATGCCCAGGTGATGCTCCACCACCGGCACGATCTTGGTCGCGGCCATCTTGAGCGGCAGCTCGCGCCCGTTGCGAGCGTAATTCTGCTGCAGGTCGAGCGCCATCTGGTGGCTCTTTTTCTGCTGCTGGATGTAGAGCGCGTCGCGCGCCGGGCCGCGGGCGCGGTTGAGCTGCGCGATGTTGCGCGCGCCGATGGCGTCCAGATGCGGCGGCCCCGCCATCACATGCGCCCGCATCGCGGCGTGCTTCACGTCGGCCGTGCTGGCCTGGTGGTCACGGATCATGTCCTGCGCATAGGAGCGCAGGTCGGGGTTGCGCGTCGAGTTCAGGACGAGCCGGCTCGACTGGATCTCGTACTGGTCCGATGCGCCCGCCTTGGTGACGTACTGCCTGCCCGTCAGCATCTGCGCCGACGCCAGGCCGGGCACCGCGCAGAGCGCGGCGGCGATCAACAGCTTGCTCATGGTCACTTCTCCTCGTTCTGCTTGGCCGTACCCGGCTCGGCCATCTTGCGATGCTGCTCGGCGAGCACCGCGTTGGGGGTGACGTTGGCGAGCGTGGACTGGACCTTGTTCTTCCAGCCCGACGCGACCGCCGCCTTGCCCGCCATCAGCGCGTCCCAGCCATGCTGGGCGGTGAGCGCCGGGTCCTCCTTTTTCGGGTCGGTGCCGACCTCGGTGTCCATCATGTCACCACGCTTGAAGAATTCGGTCTCGGTCGGCCCGGGCATCAGGTTGGTGATGGTAACGCCGTCACTGTCCTTGAGCTCGTTCTGGATCGCGGCCACGAAGCTGTCCACGTACGACTTGGTGCCATTGTACACCGCCTGGAACGCGCCGGGGATGTAGCCCGCGACCGAGCCGGTCACGAGCACCTTGCCCTCGTTGCGCGCGACCATCTGCTTGAGCACCTTCTGCAGCAGATAGGTGGTGCCCGTCACGTTGGTGTTGACGACATGGCGCCACTCCGTCGGATCCTGGTCCAGGAACGCGCGGCCCAGGCCGTGGCCCGCATTGGCGCAGAGCAGGTCGATCTGGCGCCCGCCCGCCGCGTCGAGCAGCCGATCGACGCCCTCGAAGTTGCTGAGATCGACTTCCAGCGTGTCGACGGTGGCGCCGGCCGCCTTCAGCTCGGACTCGGCGCTGGTTAACGACGTATCGGCGGCGACGAGCAGGTCATAGCCGTCCTTGGCGGCGAGCTTGGCGAGTTCCAGTCCGATGCCGGACGACGCGCCGGTGACGATCGCGAGTTTGTTGGCCATTGTTGCTTCTCCTCTCAATATGTTGCGCCGCGGCCAAGCCGCGTCGTCGGTCCTCGGCCAGCCGAGGCCGGCCGGAAATCGCGGCCTCGACGCCAGCTACGCTGCCGGCGTGCCGCTCATGCCGGGCTTGAGAACGATCTTCGTGTATTCGTTCTGGTGATCGTGGAACATCTTGTACCCGTGCGGCGCCTCCTCGAGGGGCAGGCGGTGCGAGATCAAGAACTCGGTGTCGATCTTGTCTTCCAGGATCGCGTTCAGGAGCCCGGGCAGGTAATGCTGGACGTGGGTCTGCCCGGTCTTGAGCGTCAGTCCCTTCTCCATGAACGCGCCGAGCGGGAACTTGTCGACGAAGCCGCCATAGACCGCCGGCATCGACACGCGCCCGCCCTTGCGGCACGCGATGATCGCCTGGCGGATCGAGTGCGGGCGGTCGGTGCCGAGAAAGGTCGAGGCCTTGATCTGGTCGATGACGTTGTCGACGAACAGTCCGTGCGCCTCCAGCCCGACCGCGTCGATCACCGCGTCCGGGCCGATGCCGCCCGTCATCTCCATCAGCGCCTCGTAGACCGCGCTCTCCTCGAAGTTGATCACCTCCGCGCCGAACCGCCTGGCGAGCTCCAGGCGCTTGGGGAAGTGGTCGATCGCGATCACCCGCTCGGCGCCCATCAGGAAGGCCGACTGGACCGCGAACAGCCCGACGGGTCCGCAGCCCCAGACCGCGACGGTGTCGCCCGG
>CAXTWJ010000217.1:709-4990 GCA_964247925.1 uncultured Sphingomonas sp. | reverse complement strand
ATATGGGGGCGCTCGGGGGCGGCAGGGGCGGCGCGCCCCAGGCGATCGCGCCCGCGGTAATGGCGGCGGGCCCCCGCTCGCGCGCCGCTCGCGCGGCGAGCGCGGCGACATCGGTGGCGCGATAGAGGCTGCGGCGCGGGTCGGTCGGGTCCGGGCGGCGTTCCACCCGCCCGCGGCTGACATAGGCATAGAGCGTCTGGTCGCGCACGCCGAGCAGCGCCAGTGCGCCGGCGCGCGTGATCCAGTCCGACATTGATTGTTCCGATCAAGATCGATCAACCTGGCCTACGCAAGCATCGCGGCGTCCCATGGTCAAGGCAGGCGAGGGCGTGAGCAGCGGGCTGGGGGGTGTGGTCGCCGCGGAGACGGTGCTGTCGGACGTGGATGGCGCGCGGGGCCGGCTGGTGATCCGCGGCCATGCGTTGGAGACGCCGGACGGGCACCGATCATTCGAGGACGTGACGGCGCTGCTGCTCGACGGCTTCTTTGCTCTTGGCGGGAGCATCGCGCTGGGGCAGGCGCGCGTGGAGGCGTGGACGCGGTTCGCGGACCTGCGGCCCGATGGCGAGACGATGGCGGATGCGCTGCGGCGCCTCGCCGCGCCGGCGGTGCTGACGCCGGCGCTGATCCGGGTGCGCGCGGGCGCGGCGGCGATCGCGCCCGGCCCGGCGCTGGGGCATGCCGCCGACGTGCTGCGGATGCTGGAGCGGACGTCCGACGACGCGGCGGCGCTCGATGCGTATCTGGTGACGGTGTGCGCCCATGGGCTGAACGCCTCCACCTTCGCCGCGCGCGTGGTCGCCTCGACACGCGCCGGGCTGGCTCGGCGGTGCTGGCGGGACTGGGCGCTGAAGGGGCCGCTGCACGGCGGCGCGCCGGGGCCGGTGATCGCGATGCTGGACGCCATCGCCGCGGCGGGGGACGCGCGGGGGTGGCTGACCGCGGTGGTCGCGCGGCTCCGCTCGCCGAACACGTGGAGAGGACTGCTCTGGCGATGCTGCACGGCGCCAGGCCGGATCATGTGCTGGAGACCAATGTCGAGTTCTACACCGCGCTGCTGCTGGAGGCGGTGGGCTTCCCGGCGGAGGCGTTCACGGCTGTGTTCGCGATGGGGCGGACGCTGGGCTGGATCGCGCACGCGCGCGAGCAGGCGGCGAGCGGGCGCCTGATCCGGCCGCAGTCGCGCTACCTCGGCCCGATGCCAGCCTGACCTGTTCGCAGAAGCGGGCGCGCCTATATCGCGCCTATGACCTCAACGCCTTACCTGCTGGCGCTCGGTGACAGTCTCACCGCCGGCTACGGTCTCGCGCGCGACCAGTCCTTCGCCGCCCAGCTGGAACGGCTGCTCCGCGCGCGCCGCCCGGGCGCGCGCGTGCACAATGCGGGCGTGTCGGGGGACACCAGCGCGGGCGGGCTGACGCGGCTGCCGCGCGTGCTGGCGGCGCTGACGCAACGGCCCGACCTGGCGATCGTGGAGCTGGGCGCGAACGACCTGCTGCGTGGCATCGCGCCCGAACGGATGCGCGGGAACCTCGACGCGATTCTGGCGGAACTGACGCGGTGCGGGATCCCGGCGTTGCTCGCGGGGATGCTAGCCCCGCGGTTCCTGGGGACGTTCGCGAGCCGGTATAACGCGGTCTTCCCCGATCTGGCGCGGGTGCATGGGGTGGCGCTCTACCCGTTCTTCCTCGACGGCGTCGTGGGCGACCCGACGCTGACGCGGCGGACCGCCTCCACCCCAATGCGCGCGCGGTCGGCATCGTCGCCGCGCGCATCCTGCCGCACGTCGAGGCGGCGCTCGACGGACGGCGGGAGGCGGCCTAGGCGGCCTGCCTGAGCTCGCCCATCGCGCCCGCCGCGATGGCGAGCGAGTGCTTGCGGGCGGCGTGGTCGAAAATGGAGCTGGTCAGCATCAGCTCATCGACGCCGGTGCTCTGGACGAAGGCGGCGATCTGGCGCGCGACGGTAGCCGGGCTGCCGACCGCCGAGCATTGCAGGACATGGTCGAGGATCGCGGCGTGGCTCGACGGCAGGCCGTCGCGATAGCCCGGCACGGGCGGGGGCAGCTGGCGGGGATTGCCGGTCCGCAAGGCCACGAACGCCTGCTGTTGTGATGACGCGAGCAGTTCGGCCTCCGCATCCGTGTCGGCGGCGAACACGTTGAAGCCGGCCATGGCATGGGGCTGGGCGAGGCGCGCCGACGGGCGAAAGTCCCGGCGGTAGAGGTGCAGCGCCTGATCCAGCTGGTCGGGCGCGAAATGCGAGGCGAAGGCGAAGGGCAGGCCGAGCATCGCGGCGAGCTGCGCGCCGAAGGTGGAGGAGCCGAGGATCCACATCTGGACGTCGGCGCCCGCGCCCGGCGTCGCGACGATGCCCGTCTTGCCGTCGTCGGCGAAATAGCTCTGCAGCTCCAGCACGTCGCGCGGGAAATCGTTGGGATCGCTGGCCAGCGTGCGCCGCAGCGCCCGGGCCACTCGCTGGTCGGACCCCGGCGCGCGGCCCAGCCCCAGGTCGATGCGGCCGGGATGGAGCGCGTCCAGCGTCCCGAACTGTTCAGCGATCACCAGCGGCGCGTGGTTGGGCAGCATGATCCCGCCCGCGCCGATGCGGATGTTGTCCGTCGCGGCGGCGACATGGGCGAGCACGACCGTCGTCGCCGCGCTGGCGATGCCGCGCATCCCGTGATGCTCGGCGGTCCAGTAGCGATGGAAGCCGAGCGCCTCCGCATGGCGGGCGAGGTCGGCGGCGTTGGCGAGCGCCTGGCCGACGGTGCCGCCCTCCACCACGGGGACGAGATCAAGGAGCGAATAGCGGGTCATGAGCAGGAGATGGGGGTGGCTCCGCGCCCGCGCAATCAGAAGGCGAGCGACCAGCGGACGGCGCCGCCGCGATCGGGGGCAAGAGCAGCGATGTTGCCCGGGTCGCGGCGCCAATACAGGTTCGCCTGCAGCTCGCCCGCCGCGACGGCGATCGCGTAGCGTGCCTCCGCGTCCAGCTCGCGGCCCCGCGGCGCGAGGCCGAGGCGCTGGGGAGTCCAGGTGCTGACGGTGCCGGTGGCGTAATCCCAGCCCGTCGGCAACGTCAGGTCGAGGCCGCCTTGGGTCACGCGCAGCGGCGCGGCGAGACGCAGGCCCAGGCTGTCGCGGCCGAGCACGCCCGTCTTGCCGATGTCGGCGGACCAGGCGCCGCTCCGCAGCCGGCCGTCGCCCGCCAGTCCATGTACGCCCGCGCGCGTCCAGCCGTGGCGCCAGGTCCCGCCCAGCGTCCAGCCGCCGCCCATGTCGAGGCGCGCCGCCGCGTCCGCGAACCAGCTGCGCGCGTCCGGGCTGCCCAGCGACGGGCCGAGCCGCGCGCCGAGCAGCGTGTCATGCTCGGCCAGCCGCGTGGCGGTCAGCTGCGTCGAGAGCGGGCCGACCCGGCGGTCGAGCGCCAGCGCCATCCGGTCATAGCCCGACCGCTGCCACCGCGCCCGCCCGGGGAGCAGGCGCTCGCCGATGGTGAGCACGTCACCCGACTCCGCCGCCGCGGTCAGCCCCCAGCGGCCCAGCTGGTGCCGGAGCGCGGCGCCGCTGCGGGGCGTGCTGTCGAAACCCGGGCCGGTCGCATCGGCGACGAGGAAGGCGGGCTGAGCCTGGCCGCTCAGCTGCGCCACGAGCCCGCCCTGTCGGAAGGCGAGCGCGAAGCTGGTCCGCGCGCCCAGCCGCTGCGTGACCGTGCCGGCGATCGAGCGGGCGCCGTCGCCGTCGGCGCGGGTCAGACCCAGCGAGCCGATGGTGACGCCGGTCGGGCCGGGTGCCAGCGTCATCGCCACCGCCGTGCCGCCCGCCGCCATCGCGACCTGCCGCGTGCCGGCGTGAAGCGCACCGTAGAGCGGGCGGTCGCCGCCCGCCCGGGTGAGCGAGCGCGCCAGGTCGATCGCGAAGGCACGGGAATAGCCGTCCAGGATCACCGCGCCCACGCCCGCCGCGCGCGCGTCGCCCATCGCGGCGGAAAACTGGCCGCTGCTGCCGGCGATCGCCAGCGTGCTGCCCGCGAGCGACGTGCCGCCGACCGGCTGGAACGCGCGGGTCAGGTCCAGGATGCCGCGGCCATAGATCGGGTCGATGCCGGGCGCGCCGGCGTCGCGCGCGGTGCGGAACAGCAGGTCCACGATCTGCGCGCCCGACAGGTTGGGGAACGCCTGCGCCAGCAGCGCCACCGCGGCGCGGGTGGGGGGGCGGGGGCAGGGGGTGGCGGGGCCGGGGTGGGGCGGGGGGGTGGTGGGGGGCGGGCGGGCCGGGT
>CAXTWJ010000217.1:0-699 GCA_964247925.1 uncultured Sphingomonas sp. | reverse complement strand
GTCCATAGATAGGCCGTGCCGTTGTTGTCGGGCGCGCGGACCTGTTCGCCCACCGCCGTCAGGTAGAAGGCGGCGCCGGTCCCCGCCTTGTCGCTGAAAGACGAGATGGTGCCGCCGGCCCCCACCGAACCGGCGATGATCACAGATGCGTTGGCGGCGGGCGTGCCGGCGACGTCGGTGAACGCATCGGGATTGTCCGTGCCGTCATTGCCCGCCGCGATCACCACCACGATCCCGGCGGCCGTCGCGCGGCCGATCGCCGCTTGCAGGCTGGCGGGCATGGCCGAGCCGCCGAGCGACATATTGATGACCTTCGCGCCCGCCGCGCGCGCCGCATCGACCCCCGCCGTGATCGCGTCCGTCGGGAACTTGCACGCGCTCTCGCTGTCGTTGGTGGCCGCGGCGGCGCAGGTGCCCGGCCGATCGGCACGCAGCGCGATCACCGTCGCGTCAAAGGCGACGCCCTGCGTGCCCGTGCCGTTGCGACGGCCGGCGGCGGTGAAGGCGACGGCCGTGCCGTGGCCGCTCTCGTCATCGACGCTGGCGTTGCCGCCGAACGCCTGCGACGCGGACGAGACGCGGTTGTCGAACTCCGCCGATTGCAGGTCGATGCCCGTGTCGATGATGCCGATGCCGATCCCCTTGCCGGTGGCCGCCGCGTTGTAGGCGGCGAGCGCGGTCATCGACACGGCGCCGACG
>CAXTWJ010000216.1:0-5014 GCA_964247925.1 uncultured Sphingomonas sp. | reverse complement strand
GTGCGAGCCTAGCCAAAAGGAACGGGGCGGGGAACTGGTCCCCGCCCCGCAAGCCCGTCCGATGCCGCCCATCGCCGGACGGCGTCTTCCTTGTTCTTACATCTTGACGGTTATGCCCGCGTAGAAGCGGCGGCCCACCGGCTCGTAGATGGCGGTGCCGGCGCCGATGCCCGTCGAGCCAAGCGGCGGGATGCGGTTGGTCAGGTTGTCGATGCCGAAATAGAAGGTGCCCTTCTTCTGGAAATTGAACCCGAACCGCGTATTGATGTAGAAAACGTCCGGATAGTAGGCGATGTCGAAATCGTCGAGGTTCTGGGGCGGCCGGCCCTCATAGGTCTCGTGGTTCTCGATCGCGCCCACCGCCATCTTCGACAGGTAGCGGAACTGGGTGTTGAGGAAGAAGGTGTCGAAGTCGGCGTTGATGTTCCAGTTCACCGCGTCCTTGGGATAGCCGATCTCCCGCAGCAGGTCGTTGCCGAAGGTGGGGTCGGCCGGGTTGGTGAAGTTCTCGTTTTTCAGCTGGTGCGTATAGTCAATCTGCGAGTCCAGCGTGACGTTGCCGAACCGGTGCGTGTAGGCCAGCACGCCGTTGATGCCGCTCACCTTCAGCTTGGCGAAATTGAGCACCGACTGCAGCAGGCTTCCTTCAATCACCCGATATGCCTGCTCGCCCTTGGGCCCGGTGCCGCCCGCCGCGACGCGCTGGAACGAGCCGCAGAACGGGTTGTTGAGCGTAGGCGAGTCATAGCAATTGTTCAGGATCGACTGCGCGGAGACCGACGTGATCACGTTGTCGACCGTGATATTGTAGTAGTCGGCGGAGATGGACAGCCCGTGCGCGACCCGCGGCTGGACCAGCACGCCCGCCGTGTACGACTTGCCCTTCTCCACATCCAGGTTGGGATTGCCGCCGCTGACGATCTGCAGCGACTGGGCATAGACAAAATCGTACGACGTCGGGATGCCAGCGGCGGCGCAGTTCGCTGCCCGGAACTGCGTCCCGGCGGCAAGATTGCGGGCTGAGCAGGGATCAACGACCGTGGCGAAGTTCTGCGACTGCGCCGAATACAGTTCGCTCAGGTTGGGCGCGCGTACCGACCGCGAATAGGTTCCGCGGAAGGTGAGGTCCTCAATCGGCGAATAGACCGCGCCGGCGTTATAGGCATACACCGTGCCCGCCGAGCCCTTGTACTTCGACACGCGGCCCGAGCCCGTCAGAGTTAGCTCGTGCGCGAACGGCTGGTCTTTCAGCAGGGGCACGCGCAGCTCGCCGAACGCTTCCTTTACCTTGAAGGCCGGCGGAGTAAACGCCGCGATCGCGTTGTAGAAGGTGTAGCCGGCCTCGACCAGCGGGTCCTCGCGGAAGAAGTTGGTCTCCCGACGATACTCACCACCGACCGCGAAGCTGACCGCGCCGCCCGGCAGATTGAAGAAGCCGCTGGTATCGCCCGACAACGTGCCCAGGATGTCGAGCTGCGTGATCTTGCCGCGCGACGTCGTGTCCTGGTCGATATAGGCGCGGGCCGCCGAGTTGTCGGCCAAGCCGAACGGATTGTAGGGGACGCAGGCGGCGATATCCTGAGCGAGCAGCCCGTTGGGGTCGCCGTTGAACCCGGTGGCGTTGGTGCCCGACGTGGTGCCCCGCGCGCCCGGGATCTGCGACGCGCAGACGATCTGGCCGGCGGCGTTGCGCTGCGCGTCGAGCGACAGCAGCTCGCGCTGGACGTTCACGTTGCCAAGAACGTCCGTTTTCTCGCGGAACTCGCCATAGTTGCCCGACAGCTCATAATGCCAGTCGCCGTTGAACGTGCCCTTCAGGCCGCCGACGATCCGGTATGTCTCGCGCCTGGCCGCCTCGGAGCGGTAGCCGAGATCGATCAGGTTGCGGCGCAGGATGAAGCGGTAAGCGCCGCTATTGATCGTCGCGAGCTGGGCTGCCTGCTGTTGAGCGACCGTCGTGCGAACCGTCCCGTCCGTGTTGAGAATGGGCACGTATCTGGCGCCCGTGGTCGGGCTGTAGCCCGCGTTCACCACGGCGGTGAACTGCTGTGCCAGCGTCGCCCGCGCCGCGTCCGACAGGAACGGGTTGTCCAAGCGCGGACGCTCGTTCGTGCTGCCGATCGTCGATCCCGTGAAGAAGGCCGGGCCCGACCCGCCCTGACTGAACGATTCGGTGCGGACGTATTTCGCCTCGATGAACGGCACCAGCGCCGGCGAGATCTCGTAATGGCCGACCAAATTGGCCGAGTAGCGGTCCAGTTGCGGCAGGATCTGGATCAGCGGGCCGGCGCGACGCGTGTCGCCATTGCCGCCGATGAATGAGCCACCCGGCGTCGCCGTCGGGCCATTACCGGTGGCCAAGCTGCTCAGGCCGACGCGCGAGCCCGTCTGGGACGACAGCGTTCCGTCGGGGTTGAAGATGTAGTTACAGGTAAAGGCGCGGTTCTGGTTATCCACGCCGCACGTGCTGTTGATGCCGGGCACGGCGACCAGACCGCCGAAGTTGATCGTCGCCGAACGCACGTCGCGGAAGAACACCGCATCGGGGTTGCCGTCGGTGTTGGGCGTAGTGAAGCCCGCGGCGATGCCGGGATTATCGCTATCGACGCTGACGAACGCGTCCTGCCGCGACAGGTTGCGCCGGTCGGAGGCGAAGAAGGAGTTCTGGCGGGCATATTCCAGGTCAATGGCGATGTTGCCCCGGTCGCCGCCGAAGTTCTTGCCGGCAAGGATGCTGGCCGAATAGGACGCCGCGTCGCCTTGCTGGCTGACGCCGCCCTGACCGCGCACCTGCAGCCCGTCGAAATGGTCCTTCAGCACGAAGTTGACCACGCCCGCGATCGCGTCGGAGCCATAGATCGCCGAGTCGCCGCCGGTGGTGATGTCGACGCGCTCGATCAGGTCGGTCGGGAACGTGTTGGTGTCGGGCGACACCGCGTTGTTCAGGATGTCGGCGCCGACGTGGCGGCGGCCGTTGACCAGCACCAGCGTGCGCTGCGTGCCCAGCCCGTACAGGTCGAGCAGGTTGAGGCCGCCCGTGCCGAGAAAGCGGGTCGAGTTCGCCTGGCTGAACGTGCTCTGCAGCTGCGGCAGGTCGTTCAGCACGTCGCCGATCGAGACCTTCGCCGTCGCCTGCAGCTCGGTGGCGCTGACGCTGGTGATCGGCGCGGAGGAGACCAGGTTGGGGACGAAGATGCGCGTGCCGGTGACGAGCACGTCGCCATCATTGTCAGGCGCGGCGGGCGCCTGCTGCGCTTCCTGCTGCTGGCCGACGGGGGCGCTGCCCACGGTCTGTCCACTGGTCTCGCTGGGCGCGGTGCCGTTCTGCGGCGCGCCGGATTGCGCCTGCGCCACACCCGGCGCGGCGAAGATGGTGATGAGCGCAGTCGCGCCCAGCAAGCGGTGAAGGCTCATTCCCGTATACCCCTGATCTCGTGAAAGCGTCTGTGATCGACGCCTGATCAAAGGATGCAGGGCCGGCGTGGCCGGATGCAAGGCTCTCGACCGGTTGGCGTCAGCCGTTTCCGTTCATTTTCAATTCATGTGACAGATTAGTCACAAACAGGTCAGCTGCATTGCCGCATCCGCAAACGCATTGTAATGACGACGTTTTGCACAGGATGCTGCGCAGCACGCGCGGATTGTTGCGATGCCGCATCAAAGCGCCTAGCGTTCGGGAAGGTCGGGGTGAGACAGGCATGACGAAGCAGCCGGGAGAGGGCGTGGACGCGCCGGTAACGATCAAGAAATACGCCAACCGGCGGCTCTACAACACCGAGACCTCGTCCTACATCACGCTGGAGCACCTCGCCCAGATGACGCGCGCGGGGCGCGATTTCCGCGTCGTGGACGCCAGGACGGACGAGGACATCACCCACAACATCCTGACGCAGATCATCATGGACGCGGAGGGACGGGGCGCGCAGCAGATGCTGCCCGTCGGCTTCCTGCGTCAGCTGATCTCGCTTTACGGGGACTCGATGCAGGCGGTGGTGCCGGGCTATCTGGAGGCGTCGATGGACAGCTTCCGCCGCAACCAGGCCCAGTTCCGCGACGCGGTGGAGGGCGCCTTCGCCGGCTCTCCCTTCGCGGAGATCGCCAAGCGCAACATGGCGATGTTCGACGCGGCGGCTGAAGCCTTCAAGCCCGCGCCCAAGCCGGCGGGGAACCCGCGATCCGAGAGCAAGGACGACGAGATCAGTGCCCTGCGGGCGGAACTGGCGCAGCTGCAGGCAAAGGTGGAGCGGCTGGGGCAGTAGCCCGCCGCACATACACCAGGGTGTGCCAGCTGGCGCGCGGCATCCGCAGCGCCAGCCGGTAGTCCTTCAGCGCCAACGACACCGCCGCCAGGCTTGCCCGGTTCCAGATGGCCAGCCGCCGATCGCTCGTCACGATCACGGGCGGCCGCGCGGCCAGCACGCGGCGCACCTCCGCCGCCTCGTCGATGCCCGTCGCGCCCCGCTCGGTCGTGTAGCCGAGCAGGTTGGGGAAGGCCCAGGGCGTCGGCACGCAGGCGTGGGCGAGCAGATAGGTGACCGTGTCGCCGTTGAAGACATAGGGGCATCCGGTCCCGCTCTCCCGCGCGACCAGCGCCGCCACCCGGCGCGCACCGGGGCCGTCATCGGAGCGCGCGAACCGCTCGACCGCGGCGACGGTGGCCAGCAAGCCCAGCGTCGCGACCAGCGCGCGCGGCGACCGATCCAGCGTCGGCGCGGCCGCGATCGCGAGCGGGGCGAGGAGCGGCAGCGCATAATGGTCGAACCAGGTGCCGATGCCGGCGAACCCGATCAGCGCCGCCATCAGCCAGCCGCCCGCGACTTCCATCGCCGGCTTGTCGCGCCGTCGCCACGCCCATGCCGCCGCCATCCCAAGCGGCGCGAGCTGCGCACCAATGCCGAGCAGCCGCATCGCGAGCTGGTCGGCGGGGTAGCCCGGCCGGAGCGCGATGGACGCCACGTTGCAGAACCACCAGCGCCCGCCCCAGCCATGCAGGGCGTACCAGCCCCCGGCCGCC
>CAXTWJ010000215.1:0-5022 GCA_964247925.1 uncultured Sphingomonas sp. | reverse complement strand
GGCCGCCCGCGTGGACCGCCCAGCCGTCGACCGCCGCCGCCGGCGTGCCACCGGTCGCCGCGTCGGCCAGCGCGCGGTCGGTCAGCGCGGCGGCGATGCGACCGGGCACCTCGCCCGACAGGTGCATCGCGAAGCCCTGATCGGTGATGTCCCAGCGGATCAGGTCCGCCGATCCCGGCAAGGCGGCGGCGAACGGGCGGTGGAGGTGGAAGCCGTGCTGGTCGGGGCCTGGGGGCTCGCCCGTGACCAGCGCGGCGGCAGCGCCGTCACCGAACTGCAGCATGGCGAGCAGCGACTCGATCGCGTCCGTCTGCTGCAGGTGCAGCGTGCAGAGCTCCACGCACACCACCAGCACGCGCGCTTGCCGGTCGGAGCGCACGATATGCCGGGCCTGGCGCAGCGCGGCGACGGCGGCGTAGCAGCCCATGAAGCCGACCAGCAGCCGCTCCACCGAGGCGTCAAGGCCCAGCCGCGCGGCGATGATCTGATCGACGCCGGGCGCGACGAAGCCGGTGCAGCTCGCCACCACGACGTGGGTGATTCCGTCGAGCGCGACCTGCTCGCCCAGTCGCGCGATCGCGTCGAGCGCCAGTGCCGGCGCGGCCGCCGCATAGACCCGCATGCGCGCCGCGGTGCCGGGCCAGGCGTCGCGCTGGTAGAAACCGCCATAGTCGATCGGTGACCCGCCCTCCGGCGCGGCGGGCAGCACCGACCAGCGGTGCGCGATGCCGCTGCGCGCCGCCATGCGATCGAACAGCTTGCGCGCGCGGGGCTCCACTTCGCCTTGCGCCCATTCGATAAAGGCGGCGTGAACGTCGTGGGTGGGGACGGCGGTCCCGACGGCATGGAGGTAAGCGGACACGAAGGCCTTTCGGGCGGGTGGACGCTCAACGCGCGACCGGCGCCCGCGTGCCGGATGACCGTGGCGAAACGATGATCGACGCTATCGGGCCTCTACATGGCCGAGTTCGCCGGTCGGGCCGGCGCGCGCGGTGCGGGCCCTGTCCATGGTCGAAGCTCGTTCACCTGATCGGTCGGCGCGGCGTCAAGCCATCCAGCGCGGTGACCTGGATCGCCTCCATCAGCCGCTCCACCGTCAGCCCCGCGACGCCCGGCACCCACTTGGCGAGCCAGATCAGCATCCCGAGCACCAACTGGACGACGATCTGCGGCTCGCAGGGCACGACCGAGCCGTCGGCGATGCCCTCCGTCGCGAACCGTTCGATCATGGCGATCAGCGCGTGCGCGCGGCCGGTGACGTCGTCACGCTGGTCAGGCGCCAGATAGGAATAGTCGCCGAAATACAGTTCGGGGCCGTTCAGCTCCGCGTCGTCCAGCATCGTGCGAAAAAAGCGGGCCAGCTTTTCATGCCCGGTCCCCCCCGCCGCGTCCGTGCCCAGCAACAGGCGCTCGAACCGTTCCAGCGACCGGATGTGGCAGGCATAGGCGAGCGCCTGCTTGCTGTCGAAGTAATAGTAGAGCGTGGCGTCGCGCAGGTCGAGGCTGGCCGCGATCTCCGTCATGGTCGCGAGCGCGTAGGTCTTCTCGTTGATGATCTCGATGGCGGCGCGGATGATCGCGTCGCGCTTGCGCGCCGACTTGCGACTGCGCGACAGGGGCGTGGCCGACGTCCCCTCCGCGTGCGCGCCCTCCTCCTTCGTCAAGACCGTCGCATCCTCATCCGGTGCTGTTGCGCCCGTCCTACCGGTTCCCCGCGCGGCCGCAACGTCGTCCACGTTTCTAGCTTGCACTAGAAAATCGAGCGTGGGATAGAACAGCATACGACCGACCGGATGACACGGCGCGGCGATCAGTAGCGGAGGATGGGATGAAGGCTTTACTTGCGTCAGGCATCTCGGTGGCGGCGCTGCTCGCCAGCGGCTCGGCACTGGCCCAGACGGCGCCCCCGGCGCCCGACACGCAGTCCGCAGGTGCGCGCGAGTCGGCACCGGCCGCGCGGGGCGAAGCCGCCGCGCAGCAGGACGCCAACGCCGCGACCGACGACATCGTGGTAACCGCCACCAAGCGCGAGCAGACGCTGCAGGACGTGCCCGTCTCCGTCTCCGTCACCAGCGAGCAGACCATCCAGCGCGCGCAGATCCGCGACCTGATCGACCTGCAGTCGGTCGTGCCCTCGCTCAAGGTCGCGCAGTTCAACTCGGTCGGTCAGACCAACTTCATCATCCGCGGCTTCGGCAACGGCAACGGCAATGTCGGCATCGAGGGGTCGGTCGGCGTCTTCATCGACGGGGTATACCGCTCGCGCAGCGCCGCGTCGCTGAACGACCTGCCCGAGATCGAGCGGATCGAGGTGCTGCGCGGGCCGCAGTCCACGCTGTTCGGCAAGAACGTGTCGGCCGGCGCGATCAACATCGTCACCAAGCGGCCGCAGTTCGACTTTGGTGGTCGCCTGGACCTCACGGTCGGCAATTACGGCCAGATGATCGCCAAGGCGACCGCGACCGGCCCGCTGTCGAAGACGGTGGCGATCCGCCTGTCGGGCACGGTGAACGAGCGTGACGGCTTCTATCAGAATGTGGTGACCGGCCAGGACGTCAACGACCGCGACCGCTATTCGGTGCGCGGCGACGTGTTGTGGCAGCCGGCGGATGGATTGTCGGTCCGCATCATCGGTGATTACAACGAGATCAACGAGCGGTGCTGCGGCACCGTGCAGCTGTTCAACGGCCCGGCCACGCAGTTCATCGCCGCGCCCGCGCCGTTCGGCCTGGGTGCCGCGGTCAGCAATCCCGCGACCAAATACAATCGCGACATCGCATTCGACCGCGATCCCACCAACCACATCGTCGGCAAGGGCGTGTCGGGCCAGATCGACTATGACTTCAGCGGCGCCAAGCTGACGTCGATCACCGCCTATCGCGACCAGCTGGACAGCGGGTCGCAGGACGTGGACTTCACCGGGGCGGACCTGTCCTATCGGTCCGACCGGACGCGCTACAAGACGTTCACGCAGGAGCTGCGGCTGGCCTCGAGCGGCAAGGGTCCGTTCTCCTGGCTGATCGGCGGCTTCTACGATCACGAGAACCTCGACACGCGATCGACGATCAACTTCGGCCGGCAGATCCGCGCCTATGCCGACGGGCTGAGCGGCACAGTTCGACCGCCAAGCGCGCTCGCCGGTCGGTCCAACCTCTTCTTTCTCGAGTACCTCCAGAGTCTAGTCACGCCATCCATCCGCCCGGGGCAGACCTATTTCGCGGCCGGCCAGGCGGTGACCGCACCTTATACGCTCAAGCAGGACAGCTTTTCGATCTTCGGCCAGGCGGATTACCGCCTCACCGACAAGCTGACGGTGACGGGCGGCGTCGCCTATCTGAACGATCGCAAGAAATCCACGTCGAACGTCGTGCTGACCGACGCCTTCTCGTTGCTTAATCTGCAGAATGTTCCCCAGCTTGCAGCCCTCGCCGCGCTCGGCGTTCCCGGTATCGCCGCGAACTCGTTTGGCGCGCTCGGCGCACTGCAGTTCTTTTACGGCAACACGCCCAATCACGGGCCGGTCAACTATCCCAACGCCAACGAATCGGGCGTGCTGAAGGGCGACAAGGTCACCTATCTCGGCCGTGTCCAGTACGACCTCGGCCCCGTCAACGCCTATGTCAGCTATTCCACAGGCTGGAAGGCGGGCGCGTACAACCTGTCCACCGACGCGCGGCCACCCGACGTGAACGGCGTGGGCCGCACCGCCGACCCGGAGAACGTGACGCTGTACGAAGCGGGGCTGAAGGCGGCGTTCCGCGGCGGGTTCCTCAACCTTGCCGTGTTCAAGCAGGCGATCAAGGGCTTCCAGTCGAACGCCTATACCGGCACCGGCTACAGCCTGGTCAACGCGGGCAAGGAATCGGTCAAGGGCGTCGAGGCGGACGCATCGTTCCGGCCGATCGAATGGCTGTCGCTGACGGGCGGGGTCACCTATCTCGATCCCAAATACGACTCGTTCCTGCGCGCGCCCTGCGTGACCTATGACACGACACGCTGTCCGCTGAACCCGGCGACAGGTCAGCGGCCGGCATTCCGCGACCTGTCGGGCGCGCGGCCGGCGGGCATATCCAAGTGGAGCCTGTCCACCTCCGCCACGATCAGCCACCAGTTCGGCGACATCGGCGCCTTTCTGCGCGGCGAGTATGACTATGCCAGCCGCACGCAGCTGACCGAGGTCGTGCCGGCCCAGTACGGCAGCATCGAGGTGAACACCGTCAATGCCAGCCTGGGCTTCTCGCTGGCGCCGCAGAAGCTGGAGCTGCTGTTCTTCGTGCGCAACCTGACCAAGGACAACACGCTGATCGGCGCGTTTCCGACGGTGGCGCAGGACGGCAGCTACACCGGCTACGCCAACGACCCGCGCACCTATGGCGTGACCCTCACCAAGCGGTTCTGACCGCCGGCGGATCGATATGACCGACACGAAGCCCCTCGACCTGTCCGCGCTGCGCGAGCGCTACGCGCGCGAGCGCGAACGCCGCATCGCGACGGATGACAGCCAGCGCCAGTATCGCGACATCGAGCAGGGCTTCGCGCACCTGCTCGACGATCCCTACGGCACCGCGCCGCCGCGCGAGCCGGTGTCGGACGAGGTGGACGTGTTCGTCGTCGGGGGCGGCTTTGGCGGGCTGCTGACGGCGGCGCGGCTGCGCGAGGCGGGCGTGCAACGCATCCGAATCGCCGACGCAGGATCGGACTTCGGCGGCACCTGGTACTGGAACCGCTATCCCAATGCCGCCTGCGACATCGAGAGCTACATCTACTTTCCCCTGCTGGAGGAGACCGGCTACATGCCGGTCGAGCGCTACAGCAAGGCGCCCGAGATCCTGGCGCACTGCCGCCGCATCGCCGAGCGCTACGACCTGTATCGCGACGCGCTCTTCTCGACGCAGGTTAAGGGGCTGGAGTGGGACGGCGCGACCGCGCGCTGGAGAGTGACGACCGATCGCGGCGATGCCGTGCGGGCGCGCTTCGTCGTGCTGACCACGGGCCCGCTCAACCGGCCCAAGCTGCCCGACA
>CAXTWJ010000214.1:3695-5052 GCA_964247925.1 uncultured Sphingomonas sp. | reverse complement strand
GGGCGGGACGGCGCGGCCGGGCAGAACCGCCTTGCGCGGCTCGCGGCCGCGCTCGAGCGGACCGCCGTGCTCGGCTGATCAGGCCACAGGCTCCGTGCGCGTCATCGTGAGCTTGCCGCCCTTGACCGCGAAGGCCAGCCGCCCCTCGACCAGGTCCAGCGCCTCGTGCCCGAACTGGTCGTAGCGCCAGCCCTCCAGCATCGGCAGTCCGTCGCGCACGCCGGCCGCCAGCAGCTCCAGCTCGTCTGCCCGCGCCAGCAGCTTGGAGGCGACGTCGATGTCGCGTGACCTGATCTTGAGCAGCAGCTTGAGCAGGTCCGCGACCAGCGCGCCGTCCTTGCCCAGGCCGGGCTTCCGGTCCTCACGCGGCGGCAGCTCGTCGGCCGCCAGCGGACCCGCGCCCTCGATCGCCGTCATCAGCCGCGCGCCGATGTCATTCCCTGCCCAGCTGGCGGACAGCCCGCGCACCTTGGCCAGGTCCGCCTGCTTGCGCGGCGGATGGCTGGCGAGGTCGGCCAGCGTCTCGTCCTTGGCGATCCGCCCGCGCGGCAGGTCCTTGCCCTGCGCCTCCAGCTCGCGCCACTTCGCGATCGCCTTCAGCCGCCCCAGCACCTCGGGCTTGCGGCTGGGCACGCGCACGCGCTTCCACGCCTGGTCGGGGTCGTTGGCGTAGTTGGCGGGGTCGCCCAGTCGCTCCATCTCCTGGTCCAGCCACGCGCCGCGCCCCGTCTTGCGCAGCCGTTCCAGCATCTTGGGGAAGATCCGCGCCAGATAGGTGACATCGCCGATCGCGTAATCGATCTGCCGGGCATCGAGTGGCCGGCGCCCCCAGTCGGTGAACCGCGCGCCCTTGTCGATCTGGATGCCCAGCCAGCTATCGACCAGATTGGAATAGCCGATCTGCTCGCCCTGGCCGAGCGCCATCGCCGCCACCTGCGTGTCGAACAGTGGATGGGGCGTCTTGCCCGTCAGGTTGTACACGATCTCCAGATCCTGCCCGCCGGCGTGAACGACCTTCAGCACGTCCTCATTGTCCACCAGCAGATCGAGCAGCGGCTTGAGGTTGAGGCCCGGCGCTATCGGATCGATCGCCGCCGCTTCCGCCGTGTCGGCGACCTGGATCAGGCACAGCTCGGGATAATAGGTCGATTCCCGCATGAACTCGGTATCGACGGTGATGAAGTCGGCCTGCGCCCACCGCGCGCACAGATTGGCGAGCGTGGCGGTGTCGGTGACGAGCGGATGGATGTGCATCGCCCCGCCATAGCGCGCGCACGCGGGTTGACAAACGGGGGCGGGGTGGGGAGTGCCACGACGGACTTCCCCCCATCGTCCCCCCGGCCTTGGGCCGGGGTGC
>CAXTWJ010000214.1:0-3685 GCA_964247925.1 uncultured Sphingomonas sp. | reverse complement strand
ACCCCGGGCCAAGCCTGGGGTGACGGACCCAGGGTGACGAACAAGGACCAGACCCATGCACGCCTACCGTACCCACACCTGCGCCGCGCTTGACGCCGAGGCCGTCGGCCAGTCCGTCCGCCTGTCCGGCTGGGTGCATCGCAGGCGCGACCATGGCGGCGTGCTGTTCATCGACCTGCGCGACCACTACGGCATCACTCAGGTGGTCGCCGACGCGGACTCGCCCGCGCTGCCCGCGCTGGAACAGGTCCGCACCGAATCGGTCATCACGATCGACGGCACGGTGAAGCGCCGCTCGGAAGCGACAGTGAACCCCAACCTCGCGACTGGTGAGATCGAGGTGTTCGCCACCGCCGTGACGGTGCAGTCGCCCGCGCAGGAACTGCCGCTGCCGGTGTTCGGCGAGGCCGAATATCCCGAGGACATCCGGCTCCGCTACCGCTTCCTCGACCTCCGGCGCGAGCGGCTGCACGCCAACATCATGCTGCGGTCGCAGGTGATCGCCTCGATCCGCCAACGCATGATCGAACAGGGCTTCACCGAGTTCCAGACGCCGATCCTTACCGCTTCGTCGCCCGAGGGCGCGCGCGACTATCTCGTCCCCAGCCGCGTCCACCCCGGCAAGTTCTACGCGCTC
The DNA here is from genome assembly GCA_964247925.1 of uncultured Sphingomonas sp. Taxonomy (GTDB): domain Bacteria; phylum Pseudomonadota; class Alphaproteobacteria; order Sphingomonadales; family Sphingomonadaceae; genus Sphingomonas. The sequence continues at coordinate 3,048 of CAXTWJ010000214.1, read as the reverse complement.
CCCCAGGCACCGCAGATGTTCAAGCAGCTGCTGATGGTCGCCGGCTTCGACCGCTATTTCCAGATCGCGCCCTGCTTCCGCGACGAGGACGCGCGCGCGGACCGCTCGCCGGGTGAGTTCTACCAGCTAGATTTCGAGATGAGCTTCGTCACGCAGGAGGACGTGTTCCAGGCGATCGAGCCGGTACTCCACGGCCTGTTCGAGCAGTTCGCGGATTGGCAGGGCAAGGGCAGGAAGGTCAGCGCGCTGCCGTTCCGCCGCATCCCGTTCCGCGAGGCGATGCTGGGCTACGGCTCGGACAAGCCCGACCTGCGCAACCCGATCCTCATCTCCGATGTCGGCGAGCAGTTCCAAGGCTCCGGTTTCGGCCGCTTCGCTTCGATCGTCGCGGCCGGCGACGTGGTCCGTGCCATACCGGCGCCGGGGACCGCCGACAGGAGCCGCAAGTTCTTCGACGACATGAACGCCTGGGCTCAGGGTGAGGGTTTCGCCGGGCTCGGCTATGCCACACGCAAGGCCGGAGTCTGGGGCGGTCCGATCGCGAATAATCACGGGCCTGAAAAGATGGACGCCATGGCCGACGCGCTCGGCCTCGGCCCGGATGATGGCCTGTTCTTCGCCGCGGGCCCCGTCGCGCAAGCGACCAAATTGGCCGGCCTCGCGCGCACGCGCGTCGGCGAGCAATTGGGCCTGATCGACCCCGACCGCTTCGAGTTCTGCTGGATCGTCGACTTCCCGATGTTCGAATATGACCAAGACAACAAGAAGATCGATTTCAGCCACAACCCCTTCTCGATGCCGCAGGGCGAGCTGGAGGCGCTGGAGACCAAGGATCCGCTCGACATCCTGGCCTATCAATACGACATCGTCTGCAACGGCGTCGAGCTATCGTCGGGCGCGATCCGTAATCATCGGCCGGAGATCATGTACAAGGCATTCGAGATCGCGGGTTATACGAAGGACGACGTAGACAAGAACTTCGCCGGCATGATCAACGCCTTCAAATACGGCGCGCCTCCCCACGGCGGCTCCGCCCCCGGCATCGATCGCATGGTGATGCTGCTCGCGGGCGAGCCCAACATCCGCGAGGTCGTGGTCTTCCCCATGAACCAGCGCGCCGAGGACCTGATGATGGGCGCGCCCAATGTCGCGACGCCCAAGCAGCTGCGCGAGCTGAACCTGCGCTCGACGGCCGAGACCAGGAAGGACGCGACCGCGGTCGTGGCGCCGCAGGCCGGCTGACGCGTGCAAGAAGGCGGGCGATCAGCTGCAACGATACCGCTCGCCCGTCGGCGATACGAGCAGCACGCGCTCCGGCGTGAACTTCAGGGTCAGCGTCACCGTGAAGGTGTCGAACGGGTCGTCGAGCGTCGGCGACCCGGAACGCTCTGTCTTCATCAGCCCGCCACCGCAGCCGGAGGGCGGCCATGAACCAAGATCAGCCACAGCCAGCCCCGTTCGTGCGCTCGCTTGGCGTGCCGGGCGTGCTGTTCCTGACGCTTTCGGTCACGACACCGGCGTCGTCGCTGTTCGTCTGGGTTCCCGACATGATGCGCCATGCGGGCACCGGCGCGCTCTGGGCGTTCGGGATCGCCGCCGCCGTGTGCATCGCGACCGCGTACATCTATGCCGAATTGTCTTCCGCCTGGCCGGTCGCCGGCGGCGAGTACGTCATGGTGACGCACACGCTGGGGCCGTTCGCCGGCTTCCTGATGCTCGGGATCAACGTGTTCAACAACCTGATCTTCCTGCCCGTCGCGGGGCTGGGGATCAGCGACGTGCTGTCGGTTGTCTTGCCGGGCCTGCCGCAGGTACCCGTCGCGCTGGCGGTGGTCGCGGCCTGCACGATAGTCGCGCTGTTCGACATCTGGATCAACGCCGCGATCACCGGCTGCTTCCTGCTGGCGGAGGTTGCGGTGCTTATCGTGGTTGCGGCGCTCGGCCTGGGTGACGCGGTCCGCTCGCCACTGCCGTTCCTCGCTCACCCGGTTGCGGTCGGGCAGGGCGGGTTGGTCCCGGCGAGCGCCGCGTCGATCGGCGTCGCCACCTCCATCGCGATCTTCGCGCTGAACGGCTATGGTTCGGCCGTCTATTTCGCGGAGGAGATGCACGAGCCGCGCGCGACCATCACGCGCGCGATCATGTGGGCGCTGGTCGCGACGCTGGCGCTGGAAGGGCTGCCGCTGCTGGCGGCGCTGGTCGGCGCGCCCGACCTTCTGGTCCTGTTCGGCAGTGATAATCCGTTCGGTGAGCTGGTGGCGCGGCTCGGCGGGTCGGGGCTGGCGAAGTGGGTCACGGTCGGCGTGGCGCTGGCGATCGTCAACGCGATCATCGCCTGGGTGCTGGCCTGCGCGCGCTTCTTCTATGGCACCGCGCGCGATCGCAGCTGGGGCCGGCCGCTCGACCGGTGGCTGACTGCCCTGCATCCCCGGTACGGCTCCCCCTGGCTCGCGACGCTGATCATCGGCGCGATCGGAATGGCCCTGTGCCTGGTGGACAAGGACAAGCTGGAGGTGTGGAGCGGCCTGGGGTTGATCGTGATCTATGCCGGCATCGCACTCGCCGCCGTTCGGGGGCGCCGCACCGGCGCGAGCGCGGGCGGCGCGTACCGGATGCCGTGGCACCCGGTCGCGTCACTGGTCACGCTGGCGGCGGCGGCCTTTCTGTTCTGGACCAACTGGGCGGACGCCGAAACCGGCCGCCCCGCGCTGTTCGCGACGGGCGCGCAGATCGTCGCCGCCGCCGCCTATTACCGGCTTGTCATCCGTCGCCGCGGCGCGTGGACCGCGCACATCCCCGATTGAGCCTGTCCTCCGCCGCTCACGCCGGCTCAAACCGGCCGCTTTCATCCATGACGCGCAACTTGCCGTCGGCGATCGCGAACACCGCGCCATGCAGCTTCAGCGTCCCCGCCTCCACCCGCTCGCGCACGAAGGGAAAGGTCAGGAGGTTGGCGAGCGACACCCTGACTCCCTCCTGCTCCAGCGCGCGCTGGCCCTCTTCGCCCGTGCCGCAAGCGGCAACGACGCGGTCGCGAGCGCCATCGAG
>CAXTWJ010000213.1:0-5062 GCA_964247925.1 uncultured Sphingomonas sp. | reverse complement strand
CGCCCGGCCTGGTGCGGGTCGGCGGCGCGCGCGGTGGCATGAAGATGGTCGCGCACGCCGTCCACCACGCCCGCCATGCCGCCCGCCTGCACGGCCGCGAAGCGCAGCGCGCCGCCGCCGAACCACGGTTCCCGAACGTAATCGCCGGGTTGTCCGATCAGCGCGTGGTCGGGCACGGGCGCGTTGTCCCAGGCGGCGACGTGCGTTTCCGACCGGGTCATGCCCGTGACCCGCCACCACGATCGGTCGATCGCTGGCGGCATGGCCGCGAGGTCGAGCAGCAGGAGCTGGCGACCTCCCGCCGCATCGACCGTCACCAGCGCGTGGCTGAGCACTCCCGCGCCCGACGCGAACGCCTTGCCGCCCGCCAGGCGTCCGTCCGCCAGCCGCAGCGGGGCGCCCGGCTGGTCCGCGTTCCACACGCCCAGCACCGCGCCCTCGCTCGCGGCGGCCTGCACGTCCGCGCGCTGTTCGGGGGTGCCGTTGCGGGCCACGATCTGGAGAGCATCGACATGCCCCTCGAACACGCGCCCGAGCGGCAGGTCGCTTTGCCCGACCCGGTAGAGCAGGCGCAGCAGCGACAGCCAGCCCTCCGCGTCCGCCGGGTCGTCCAGCGTCGGCAGCTCCCGCGTCAGCGCCGCGACCTTCATGCGGTCCAGCGGCGGCCTCACGCGACGCCCTCCAGCTCGACCCCGTCGGCGGCGAGCAGCAGCTCGGCGTGCGGCAGGGTGACCAGCCGCATGCCCGCAGGCGGAACGCCCACGATCCGGGCGGCGAACGCTTCCGCGTTGACGCACTCGGCCGCGACGCGCTCCACCTCGTCCCGGGGCAGGGCGAGCGTGGCCGCGAGCGCGTCGAACCTGCCGGACCCGTGCAGGCGCCGCGCCTCGGCGTGCCGGCCATATCGCCACAGCTCGTCATCGGGATGGTGGACGAGCGGAAGCTGCCCCTCGTCCAGCGCCGCCAGCGTCGCCGCGAAGCCGTGGCGGGCGCGTCCCAGGCGTCGGGCCGACGTCCGCACCACGACCGCGCCGTCGCGCCGGAGGCGTAGGCCCGCGCGCGCCGCCGCGTCCGCCAGCGCGGCATCCTCGCCGCTCGGCACCGGCGCGAAACCGCCGAGCGCCCCGTAATCGGCCGCGCGCAGCGCCAGGCTGGCGCCGCTGGTCCAGTGGTGGGTGGCGGTCGCCTCCCACGGCACGGGATCGAGCCGGCGGCGGGCGGCGTGCAGCCCGTGGTAATAGCGCTCGACCCGGTCCTGTTCGGCGGACGCGGGTCCGGTCCCACGCTCGATCCGGCTCGCGACGATGTCGGCCTTCGCCAGCCCGGCAAGGGTCGCGGCGATCCAGTCCGGCGCGGGCTGGCTGTCGGCATCCGTCGTGAGCAGCACGCCCCCGGGCGCGACGGTGGCCGCCAGCGCGGTCGCCGCGCGTCGCGCCTGCCCGGCGTTGGGCGCCAGTCCGCGATGGCACTGACCGGTCCGGATCGCGAAGGGCAGGGAAGGCGCCATGGCCGCGACCACCCCGGCGCTGCCATCCCGGCAATTGTCGAGGTGGAGGCAGAGCGTGAACGGGGGCGCCCCGACCTGGGCGGCGAGCGCGCGCAGGAGCGACGGCAGCCGCTCGGCCTCGTCGCGCACCGGCACGGCCACCGCGAGTTCGCCGGGGGGCATCATGAATCGCTGGTCGGTGTCATGCCGCCACGGCAACGCCCGACCCGCCCGCATTAGGCAAGGGTAAATCGCTGGACGGGCGGGTAAATGGTCGATCCATCACCTATGCGTCCGCCCGAGGCGACGAGCGGTCAGAAAGTTGCGCTTGACCCGCCGCCGCGATCGGACCAGTCAGCGCGCAACCGTCACCGATGACGGTCTGATGGGCGCGCGCCGGGGCTGACAGCCGGGCAAGGCCGGCGCGTTCAGGGGTTGGGGGTTTTGCATGACCGTTTCGTTCACCGCGCCGACGGCGCGCCGTTCCGTGCGTGCGTTCGCGCTGGTCGGTTCCGCGCTCGGCTCCGTCGTCGCCGTGGCCCCGGCGGACGCGCAGAACGTGACCTATAACGGCGCCGGCCCCTACACGTCGACGCAGACGATGCCTGTCAACGGCGGCCCGCGCGCCATCGACGTGACGGTGACGAGCGGCGACGCGACGGTCGACACGACCGCCACCACCGTGACGACCACCAACAACGGCACCGGCGCCGGCGTCGGCATCGGGATCAGCAACACCGGGGCGGGCAACGTCACGGTGCGGACCGGCGCGATCACCGGCCAGGGCACCGGCCCCGTCAGCGGCATCGACGCGCGTTCCACTACCGGCGCGATCGCGATCACCAACACGGGCACGATCGCGGCGAGCGGCGCCGCGAACGATCGCGCGATCGTCGCGCGCTCGGGCGGGGGGGACGTCATCATCACCTCCAGCGTCGCCACCGGCCAGCAGTACGGCATCATCGTCACCGGCAACGGCGGCACGTTCGGCGACACGGGCGTCACCACGATCAACAGCACGGACGCGACCGCCGCCGGCACGGGCCTGGTCAACGCGATCGTCGCGCAGGGCTATCGCGTCGTCGTCACCAGCGGCACCGCCACCAACAGCAACGCGGGCGGCAACCAGGGCACGGCGATCTTCGCCAACGCCGGCACCGGCGGCGTGCTGCTGAACGCCGGCATCACCAATGCATACGGCCAGGACCAGGCGGCGATGCAGCTATTCTCCGACGGCGCGGTGGACGTGACCAGCGGCACCGTCCGCACCACCCAGAACTCGGACGGCATCAGCATCGCGAGCGGGACGACGGTGGTCGTGCGCAGCACGGCGGTCACGACGGAGGGCACGGGCGGCGCGCGCGGCATCGTGCTGGGCGGCAATGCCGGCGGCGGGGGCTTCAACAGGGGCCCTAAGGGCTTCTGCTACACCTCCGGGGGGGTGACAAGGGGCACTATCAGGAGGGGGGGGGCGGGGGGTTACGGCATCTACGCGACTCCGAACGGCGCCGGCGCGACGGCGATCAACAGCGGCACGATCACCACGACGGGCGCCAACGCGACGGGCATCCTGATCGGCACGATCGGCTCGGGCGCGAACACCGGCGCGACCACGATCACCAGCGACACGATCAGCGCGACGGGGGCGGGCTCGCTCGGCATCCAGCTGACCGGCACGACCGGCACGGCCGCGATCACCAGCGGTGCGATCACGACCGGCGGCGGCAACGGCATCGACCTGGCGCAGGGCATCGGCGCGACCACGATCAGCAGCACGAGCATCGCCGGCGCGACCGTCGGCATCAACGCGCCGCTGGTCAACGGCACGCTCGCCATCACCAGCGGCACGGTCACGCTGCCGACGATGGCGGTGACGGGCGCGGCGGGCGGCATCAACGCGGTCTCGACCGGCAATCAGGTGATCACCAGCGGCACGATCACCGGCAACGCGGCGAACCCCAGCTACGGCATCTATGCCCAGACCACGCTGACGCCGTCGACGCTGTCGATCACCAGCGGCTCGGTCACGGCGGTCGGCGATCGCACGGGCATCCGCGCGATCACCGACGCGGGCGCGCTCACCGTCAACAGCACCGGCACGATCACGACCAACGCCGCCACCGGGCAGAACGGCGCCAACACGGCGGTCGCGCTGTACGCGACCAGCAACACCGGCCCCATCGCGATCACGTCGAACAGCATCGCGACGACGGGCAACTATGCGGTAGGCATCCAGGCGTTCCAGCAGGCGCAGGGCAGCACCGGCGGCATCGCCGTCAACTCGACCGGCACGCTGACCACGACGGGCAACTATGCCAACGGCGTATACATCGCGTCGCAGAACGGCGCGGGCTCGGTCACCAACGCAGGGACGATCCGCACGACGGGCGACAACGCCGCCGCGGTGCTGCTGTCGGACCTCAACGCCACGGGCGCGCAGCTGATCAGCAACACCGGCAGCGTGCAGACGGGCGGCCAGGGCAGCTATGGCCTGTTCGCGACCACCGCCGGCACATCGACGATCACCAGCAACGCGGTGACCACGGGCGGCCAGAGCGCGGCGGGCATCTTCGCGATCACCACGACCGGCGCGAACAGCATCACCAGCACGACCGTGTCGACCGCCGGCCAGTTCGCCGCGGGCATTCAAGGTCAGGTGACGACGGGCGCGCTCACCATCCGCAGCACCAGTGCGACCACGACCGGCGCATCCGCGGCGGGGATCAGCGCGACGACACAGGGCGGCGCGGTCACCATAACCAGCGGCGACGTGAAGACGACCGGCGCAAACGCGATCGGCATCGTGGCCAACCAGAATGGCGGCGGCGCGGGCGCGATCTCCATCACCTCGACCGGGGCCTTGTCCACCGCGGGCCAAGGCGCGTTCGGCGTCAACGTCAACCCCGGCGCGGGCTCGGCGACGGTCGCCAACACGGGCGCGATCACCACCGGCGGCACGGGCGCGCACGGCATCTTCGTCAACAACGCCACCGGCGGCGCGACGGTCAACAACACCGGCACGGTCGCCACGACCGGGGCGGGCGCCTATGGCCTGCTCTTGATCGGCACGACCGGCGCGCTGAATGTCAACAGCAACGCCGTGGCCACGACGGGCGCCAACAACGGCAATGTCGGCGCGAACGGCATCTATCTCCAGTCCAGCACGGGCGCGCTCACCGTCAACAGCGGCAGCGTGTCGGTGGCGGGCAACAACGCGAGCGGCATCTTCGCGCAGTCGACCAACGGCGGCAACATCGCCATCACCGCGGGCACGACCAGCACGACCGGCATCCAGGCCGGCAGTTTCGCCATCTTGGCGACCAGCCAGGGCAACAACACGACCGGCACCGTGTCGGTCACCAGCACGGCCGCGTCGGCACTGGTCAACTCGGCGATCCAGGCGACCGGTGGCGGCAACGTCAGCGTCACCAGCGGCACCGCCACCTCCGGCGCGGGTGGCGCCAGCAACGCGCTGACCGCGAGCAGCCGCCTGGGCGACGTGGCGATCACCGCGACCACGTGGCGGCTGCTCGCCAACACGGGCGGGTTCACGCAGACCGCAGCGCTGGTGGCGAC
>CAXTWJ010000212.1:0-5077 GCA_964247925.1 uncultured Sphingomonas sp. | reverse complement strand
CGCCCGCGCCCGTGGGGGGGCCGCGCCGCCGCGGGCCCCACGCGCGCCGGGTTCGTGCAGCGCCTTGGCCATCGCCGCGCCGCCGGACAGCCGCCACGCCGGCCACGCGCCGGCCAGCAGCCCGGTCGCCACCGCCACGGCGGCGCTGACGAGCAGCGTCGGCGTGTCGAGCCGCGCCTCCCGGAAGCGCGCGAGGTTCGCCGGGGCCAGCGTCACGATGGCCTCCGTCGCCCACATCGCCAGCAGGATGCCCGCAGCCCCGCCGAGCACACCCAGGAGCGTGCTCTCAGTCAACATCTGCCGCACCAGCCGCGCGCGACTCGCCCCGAGGGCCGCGCGCACGGCGAGTTCGCGGACGCGGCCGGTGGCGCGGGCGAGCTGGAGGTTGGCGACGTTCGCGCACGCGATGAGCAGCACGCACACGACCGCGGCGAAGAGCAGGTAAAGGCTGTGCCGGTAATCGCCGACGGCGCGTTCGAGCAACGGTTGGATAAACATCGTCCAGCCCGTGTTGGACTCCGGGTAGCGCCGCGTGAGTTCGGCGGCGATGCCGTCCAGGTCGGCCCGCGCCTGTGCTAGCGTCACGCCCTCACGCAGCCGGCCGATGACATAAAGGCCGATGTGATTATCCCGGACGAGGGCGCCCGGGTCCTTGCGCAGGTTACCGAATGGCACGATCACCTCCGGCGAACGCGCGTCCTCCAGGCTCGCCGGCAGCACGCCGACGATCTCGCGCGGCACGTCTTCCACCGTCAGGCGCCGGCCGACGACGGTCGGATCCGCCGCGAAGCGCCGCCGCCACAGCGCGTCACTGATGAGTGCGGCCTGCGGTCCGCCGGGAGTGTCCTCCGCCTCGGAGAAGTTGCGCCCGAGCGCCGGGGCGACGCCGAGCACCGTCAGGTAATTAGCCGTCGCGTCCAGCGCGCGCAGCCGCTCCGGGGCCGCGCCGCCGCCCAACGGGCCGTAGGACACGTTGAAGGTTTCCCTCCGTGTGGCAGCCAGGTCGGTGAAGGTTCTTTGCGCCGCGCACCAGTCGAGGTAGTTGGGCAGCGAGACGGACGCGCGCGGCACGTTGATGGTACTCTCCTGCACACCGACGAGCCGGTCTGACCCGGGGTAGGGCAAGGGGCGCAGCAGGACGGCGTTGATGACGCTGAAGACCGCCGTGTTCGCCCCGATGCCCAGCGCCAGCACCACCACCGCCACCGCTGTAAACCCGGGGGCGCGCAACAGGACACGGACGGCGAAACGCAGGTCGGCAAGAAGGGTAGTCATATATTAGGAAAGGTTCATTCCGCCCGGAGGGCGACCATCGGGTCGAGACGCGTGGCGCGGCGCGCAGGCAGCCAGCAGGCCAGCAACGCCGCGCCCGCCAGCACTGCGCACACGATTCCGAGCGTCAGCAGGTCGTTGCCGCCGGCCCCGTAATGATCCAGCACCCGGCCCACGCCGAGCGCGACCATCAGGCCCACGCCCAAGCCGACCGCCACCAATGTGGCCCCCTGGCGCAGCACGAGCCGCAACACGTCGCCGCGCCCCGCGCCCAGGGCCATGCGGATGCCCAGTTCGCGTGTGCGCTGGGTGACACTCAGGGCCATCACTCCATAAAGCCCCACCGTCGCCAGCCCCAAGGCCACCGCCGCAAAAACGCCCAAGAGCACCATCGTCAGACGCTCCGAGGACACGCTGTTGTCGATGTTGCGTTCCATCGTGGACGGCAGCGCGATGGGCACCTCGGGGTCCAGCCCGAGCACGATCTGGCGAATGGGCTCGACCAGCCGCAACGGGTCGCCTTCCCGCACGCGCACGAGCAACTCGCGCGTCGTTCCCTCGAACTGCCCGCCGCTCTGGGTCATCTGGGTCATTTTGTCGAGGAATGAGTTTGTGGCCGGCGCATCATTGCGCGTGCGCGCCACCACGCCGATGATCGTCATCGGCGGCGCGTCCTTGTCCTGGCTGTTGCCGTCGTCGAGGTGCTGGCCGACGGGGTCGCGGTCGGAGAAAAACTTCCGCGAGAGAGACTCGTCGATGACGACCACTTTTTCCTGGCCGGCCGCGTCGCGGCCTTCGACCCCGCGTCCGCGCAGGATCGGCATGCCCAACACCTTGAAGTAATTGGGCGAGACGTAGTTGACCTCCGCCGACGGTTCCTCGCCGGGCTTGTCTGGCGGCGTGCCGGTGATGTGCACCGAGGTGTCCCATTCGTTATTGTCGAAGGGCGAGTTGATGCTCGTGGCCGCTGCGGCGACCGCTGGGAGCGCTTCGATACGGCTGATGAGAGCATCGTAGAAATGCTGGATCGCCTCTTTCTTGTACTTCGCGTCCGGCAGGGAGAGCGACAGCGTCAGAATCCCGCGCGGGTCAAAGCCCAGCGGCAGGTCGCGCATGCGCTGGAAGCTCTGCATGGCCAACGCCGCCCCGGCCAGCAGCACGACGGCCAACGCCACCTGCGTGACGACGAGGAACGCCCGCACCCGCACCCGCGACGCCCCACCGCTGGCCCCGCGCGCAGCGCTCTCGTGCAGCGACACCGCCATCGACGCCGCGCGCGACATCCGCCACGCCGGCCACGCGCCGACCAATAGCCCGGTGCCCAGCGCCGCCGCCGCCGCGAATCCCAGCGCCGTCCAGTCCAGGTGCACTTCCTTGAAGCGCGTCTGCTCCTGCGGGCCGAGCGCGACGATGGCGTCCACCGCCCACATGGCGACGAGCACGCCCGCCATCCCGCCGAGCACGCCGAGGAGGGTGCTCTCGGTCAACATCTGGCGCATCAACCGCCCACGGCCCGCCCCCAAGGCTGCGCGCACGGCGAGTTCCTTGGTGCGGCCCGTGGCGCGGGCCAGTTGCAGGTTGGCGACGTTCGCGCAGGCGATCAAGAGGACGCAACCTACCGCGCCGAGCAACAGATAGAGACTGCGCCGATACTCGCGGATCGACGAATCGAGCAGGCCCTCCATGCTGACGCTGCGGCCGGTGTTCGTGTCGGGATATTGCTGCGTGAGCGCGGCGGCGATGAGGTTGAGGTCCTGCCGCGCCGCTTCCAGGGTGACGCCTTCGCGCAGCCGGCCGACGACGGAGAATCCCGGGTGGTTGGCGCGGCTGCCGGCCCAGCGTTCGGCGCGCGTGTCGCCCAGGGGAATAATCATGTCGGCGTGGCCGCCGTAGACGAACTCCGGCGGCAGCACGCCGATGACCTCGCGCGCCACGGCGTCGACGACGACCCGTCGGCCGATGACGTGCGGGTCCGCCGCGAAGCGCCGCCGCCACAGCGCGTCGCTGATGAGCACGACCTTCGGCCCGTGGGGAAGATCCTCCACTTCGGCGACATCGCGTCCGAGTTCCGGGCGCTGGCCGAGCACGGTGAGCAAATTGGCCGAAGCGTCGACACAGCGCAGCCGCTCGGGGGCCGACTCGCCGTCGTGCGACAGGGCGAGGTTGTACGCGCCGGTGTTGGTAATCGCCAGATCGGTGAAAGACTTTTGCCCTGCGCGCCAGTCGAGGTAGTTGAGCAGCGAGACCGAGCCGCGTTCAAACAGCGGCATCTTCTCGCGCAACAGCACGAGTTGGTCGGGCTGCGGGTAGGGCAAGGGACGCAGCAGGACGGCGTTGATGACGCTGAAGACCGCCGTGTTCGCCCCGATGCCCAGCGCCAGCACCACCACCGCCACCGCTGTAAACCCGGGGGCGCGCAACAGCGAGCGCAGAGCGTATCGGAAGTCAGTGAACATCAGAGAGAAGGGTTTGTGAAAGGTCGTGTTTATTCCTCACGCAGAGCCCGCAACGGGTCGATGCGCGCGGCCCGCCGGGCCGGCAGCCAACTCGCCAACAGCGACGCGCCGCCGAGCAGCGCCGCCACGCCCGCGAGCGTCGCCGGATCGGTCGGACGCACGCCGTAGAGCAGGCTGCCCATCAAGTGCGCGAGCGAGAGCACGGTGCCCGCGCCCAGTACCAGCCCGAGCGCGACCAGCCACACGCCTTGGCGCAGCACGAGCCGCAGCACGTCGCCGCGTTGCGCGCCCAGGGCCATGCGAATACCGATTTCCCGCGTGCGCAGCCCCACGCTGTACGCCACCGTGCCGTAGATGCCGAGCACGGCCAGCGCGAGCGTCAACCCCGCGAAGGTGGCGAAGAGCGCCGTGTACAACCGCACGTAGGCCACGCTGCCGCTAGCGGCGTGCTCCAGCGTCTGCACTCGGCCGAGGGGCTGGTCGGGGTCGAGGCGCGCGATGGCCGCCGCCGCCGGCTTCGTCAGGCTCTCAGGCTCGATGCCCGGAGCGGCGCGCAGGTAGAGTGCGGCGTAGCCATTGGGACGCTGCGGGTACGGGAAATACGCCGCGGCGGGCGCGTCCTGGCTCAGGCTATCGCGGCGCACGTCGCCGACCACGCCGACAACCTCCACCTCCACCGGATGCGTGCCCACCGTCGTCAGACGCTTGCCCACGGGGTCGCCGCCGGGGAAGAACTTGCGCGCGAACACCTCGTTGACGATTACCACCCGCGGCGCGCCCGCCCGGTCGTCCGCCGTGAAGATCCGTCCACGCCGCAGCGGCACGCCCAGCGTGGCGAAGACCTCCGGGTTCACCGACTCGTCGACCGCGTCCTGGTGGTGCGCGACGGCGTCCTCCGCGCTCTGACCGGGCAGGGCGAAGGTAAACCCGTCGTACCACGAGAACAGCGGCGTGCTGGTCAACGCCACCCCCTCGACGCCGGGCAGCGCGCCGACGCCCTCCAGCAACCGGCGGTAGAACTCCGTCCGCGTCGGTGCTTCCTGGTAGCGCACACTCGACAGCGCCACGGGAACGATCAGGGTGCAGTCCAGGCGCACGCCCGCGTCCGTGCGCAGCGACGCCAGCAGCGAGCGGCCCATGAGGCCCGCGCCCGCCAGCAGCACCAGCGCCAGCGCGATCTCCACGACGACGAACACCGCCCGCACCCGCGTGCCACCCGGGCCCTCCGATGCCCCGCGCCCCGCCGACACCGACAGCACGCCCGCCGGGTTCTCGCGCGCCGCGGCCCACGCGGGCAGCAGCCCCGTCATGACCCCTGACAGGGTCGCCATCGCGATGACGAACCACAT
>CAXTWJ010000211.1:0-5103 GCA_964247925.1 uncultured Sphingomonas sp. | reverse complement strand
GTGCCGCTGGTGATGGTCGGTCCGGTCGCGGTCGCGCCCGAGCGCCAGCGCGACGGCGTCGGCCGTCGGCTGATGACGGCGGCGCTGGACGCGGCGGCGCGCGAGGGGCTGGACCGGGCGATGTGCCTGATCGGCGACCCGGAATATTACGGCCGCTTCTTCGGGTTCGACGCGGCGCGGACCGGCGGCTGGCGGCTGCCCGGGCCGGTCGAGCGGCGGCGGTTGCTGGCGCGCGGGCCGGGCGTGCCCGCGGGCGAGGGCGATCTGGGGCCACTCTGATCCTCCCCCCTTACGGGGGAGGATTGCCGTGGCTGTCCCCCTCCCCTACCTCGCCGCCATGCCGACCGAGCCGCTTCCCGATCTCGCCGCGCTCAGCCTCACCGAGATCGCGCAGCTGGCGGCGGAGCAGCGGCTGCCGCCGGTGGAGCGGTGGAACCCCGACCATTGCGGCGATTCGGAGATGCGGATCGCGCGGGACGGGACCTGGTTTCATCAGGGCTCGCCGATCGGCCGCCCGGCGATGGTCAGGCTGTTCTCCTCCATCCTGCGGCGCGAGCCGGACGGCGGCTACGTGCTGGTCACGCCGGTCGAGAAGCTCGACATCGCGGTCGAGGACGCGCCGTTCACCGCCGTCGAGATGAAGGCGGACGGCGACGGCCGCGACGCGCGGCTCGCGTTCCGGCTCAACACCGGCGACCTCGTCACCGCCGGCCCCGACCACCCGCTGCGCTTCGGGGACGGGGCGGACGGGCCGCGACCCTACCTGCTCGTCCGCGCGGGGCTGGAGGCGCTGGTCGCGCGGTCGCTCTATTATGAGCTGGCCGAGCGCGCGCTGGCCGGCGACGACGCGCGGCCGGGCGTGTGGAGCGACGGTGCGTTCTTTCCGCTCCAACCGGCATGAGCCTGGCCGACCGACTCGCGCGCGCGCTGGACGGCGGCGCGGAGGGTCCGCCCGCGCTGCTGACCGCCGACCATGCCGAGCTGGACGCGCGGCCGCTGGACCTGCTCACCCCGGCCGCCGTGCTGGTCGCGGTGACCGACCGCGCCCGGCCGGGCGTGATCCTGACGCAGCGCACCGACACGCTGCGCCGCCACGCCGGGCAGATCGCCTTTGCCGGCGGCCGGCTCGACCCGGGCGAGGACGCGGTCGCGGCCGCGCTGCGCGAGGCGGAGGAGGAGATCGGCCTCGCCCGCGACGTGCCGACGGTGGTCGGCCCGGTCGAGGCGTACCGCACCGTCACCGGCTATACGGTCACGCCCGTCCTCGCCACCATCCCCGCCGACCTCGCCTTCACGCCCAGCGCCGACGAGGTCGCCGCCGTGTTCGAGGTGCCGCTCGACTTCCTGCTCGATCCCGCGACCTGCCGCGAGTCGGACGTGATCTGGCGCGGCCATGTGCGCCACGTCCATGAGTGGGACTGGGAGGGCCGGCGCATCTGGGGCGCGACGGCGGCGATGATCGTCAACCTGCGGCGGCGGCTGCGATGGCCCTAGCGCCTTCGACCTTCCTGCCCGAGGCCGCGTGGCGACGGCGCCCGGGCCTCGACGCGCTGGTGCAGGCGCTCGGCGACGCGCGTTTCGTGGGCGGGGCGGTACGCGACACGCTGCTGGGCATCCCCGTCGCCGACATCGACCTAGCGACGCCCCACCCGCCGGACGAGGTCGTCCGCCGGCTGGCGGCGGCCGGCATCAAGGCGATCCCGACCGGCATCGCGCACGGCACCGTCACCGCCGTGTCGGCGGGCACGGCCGTGGAGGTGACGACACTGCGCCGCGACGTCAGCACGGACGGGCGGCACGCGGTGGTGGCGTACACGGACGACTGGGAGCAGGACGCCGCGCGGCGCGACTTCACGATCAACGCGCTCTACGCCGATCCGCGTGGCGGCGCGGTCTTCGACTGGTTCGGCGGGCTGGCCGACCTCGACGTGGGAGTCGTGCGCTTCATCGGCGACCCCCTGCAGCGCATCGCGGAGGATCATCTGCGCATCCTGCGCTTTTTCCGCTTTCATGCGCGGTTCGGGCAGGCGGTGGACGCGGATGGCCTGGCGGCGTGCGTCGCGCGCGCCAACGATCTGATGGCCTTGTCGCGCGAGCGGATCGCGGCGGAGCTGCTGAAGCTGCTGGTCGCCCGGCGAGCGGTCGCGACGGTGGCGCTGATGCTGGCCCACGGCATCCTGCTGCCCGTGCTGCCGGAGATCACGGACGCGGGCCGATTGGCGGCGCTGGCGGCGCGCGAGGACGGCGCGGCGGTCGCTCCCGACCCGATCCGGCGGCTGGCCGCGCTGTTGCCCCGCGACCCGGCGGTGGCGGAGTCGGTCGCGGCCCGGCTCAAGCTGTCCAAGGCGCAGCGGCTCAGGCTGATCGCGGCGGTCAGCGATCGCGGCGGCTCCGTCCACGAGGACGCCTATCGATCGGGTCGCGAGGCGGCGATCGATCGCGCGCTGCTCACCTTCGCGCCCTTCGACGCCCAACTGGCGGCCCGGGACGCGGCCGACTGGGCGATCCCGCGCCTGCCGCTCACCGGGGGTGCGCTGGTCGAGCGCGGGCTGACCCGGGGGCCGGCGGTCGCGGCGGCGCTGCGGCGCGTGGAGGACCGGTGGATCGCGGAAGGCTTCCCCGCTCAGTCGCGCGTCGAGGATATCGCCGACTCGGTCGTGGCGGAAGCGATCCGCGCCCAGGCGGCATCCTCCTCCAGCGGGCGGGCGTAGTAATAGCCCTGTCCGAAGGTGCAGCCCAATGCGGTCAGCGTCTGGGCGAGCGCGTTGGTCTCCACCCCCTCGGCCGTGGTCTGCTTGCCGAGCGCCTGGGCCAGGCTGAGGATCGCGCGCACGATCGCCACCTTGTCGCGATCGGCGAGCATGCCGGTGACGAAGCTCTTGTCGATCTTCAGGATGTCGATCGGCAGCCGGTGCAGGAAGGCGAGGTTGGAATAGCCCGTCCCGAAATCGTCCATGGCGAGCGTGGTGCCCAGCGCCTTCAGCGCCGCCATCGTCGCGGTCACCCGATCCGGGTCGCCGACGATCGCGCTTTCCGTCAGCTCCAGCGTGAAGCGATCGCCCCCCAGCCCGGTCGCGTGCAGCGCCGCCTCCACCACCGGCGCGATCGCGTCGCGCTGCAGCTGGATCGCGGACAGGTTGACCGCCAGCTTGATCCCGCAATGGCCGCCCGCCTGCCTGTCCCAGGCGGCGAGCGTCCGCGCCGCCTCGTCGATTGCCCAGCGCCCGAGCGGCACGATCAGCCCTGATTCCTCCGCGACGGGAATAAAGTCGGCCGGGCTGTGGTCGGCGCCGTCCGCCTCCCGCCACCGCGCCAGCGCTTCGAACGCGACGATGCGCCCGGTGGCGAGGTTGCAGATCGGCTGATAGGTCAGCCGCAGCCGCCGTTCCTCGATCGCGCGGCGGAGCTGCGTCTCCATCGCGAATTGCGCGCGCGCGACGGAAAAGGCGCGCGGCTGGTAGGTCTCGGTGCGCCCGCTCGCCTTGGCGCGCTTCACCGCGAATTGGGCGTGGCGGATCAGCTCGTCGGGGTCGGGGCCCTCGGCGCCCATCGCGATGCCGATCGAGCATTCCACGCCGATCTCGTAGTCGGTCAGCCGGAACGGCGTCTTCAGCACGCGCTGGATGCGCTCGGCGACGGCGGCCGCCTCGTCCGGGTCGTCGTCGGTCGCGACCAGCACGCCGAACTCGTCGCCGCCGATGCGCGCCAGCGAGTCGCGCGCGCGCAGCGCGCCCTTGATGCGCCGCGCCACCGTGATCAGCAGCTCGTCGCCGACCAGCGAGCCCAGGCACGCGTTCAGCCGGCCGAACCGGTCGAGGTCGATCACCAGCACCGCGTGGCCCGCGCGCTCGGGCATCACGCCCTCGATCAGGTCGCCGAACCCTTCCCGGTTGGGCAGCCCGGTCAGGCTGTCCGTCGTCATCTCGCGCCGGAGCGAGCGTTCCGTGTTGAGCTGCGTGGTCTGGTCGAGAAAGGTCACGGTGCAGCGCCGCCGCTGCGCCGGATCGACGCGCGCGAAGCCGACGCGATAATAGCGGCAGTCGATCGCCTCGCCCAACGACCAGTCGAACTGCACCGATTTGGCGTCGGAAGCCATGAACCCGTCGAGCCGCTCGTGCAGCTCGCGGAACATGGGCGACCGTTCGGGCACGATGCCCAGCCCCGTCAGCCGATAGGCGCGGTTGAACGCCTCGAACCGCCACCCCTCATCCCGCCGGATCACGTGCGCGGCCGGGATCGGCACCAGCTCGATGCCGGCCTCCAGCAGCGCGGGCGTGATCTGAAAGGCGGTGGCCATGCCACCCGCCTAGCCAAATACAGGTTAAGACGTGCTAAATCGGCGGCCCGTGCCCCAACGGTGGGTGACGGACCTAGCCCGCCACCGCCTTTTTCAGCTTCGCGAAGAAGCCCTGGCTCGCCGGGCATTCGTCGCCGGTTTCCGTCTCGCGGAACATCTCCAGCAGCTCGCGCTGGCGGGTGGACAGCTTCGTCGGGGTCTCGACCTCGACCTGGATGACGAGGTCGCCCTGCCCGCGGCCCTGCAGCACGGGCATTCCGGCGCCGCGCTGGCGGAGCTGCTTGCCGGACTGGATGCCGGGCGGGATGCGCAGTTCATGGGTGCGGCCGTCAAGGCCGGGGATGTGCAGCGTGCCGCCGAGCGCGGCGGTGGTGAAGCTGACGGGCGCGCGCGCGAACAGGGTCGTGCCGTCGCGCTCGAACAGCCCGTGCCGCTTGACGTGAAGGAAGACGTAGAGGTCGCCGGGCGGGGCGCCCCGCGCGCCCGCCTCGCCCTGCCCGCCCAGCCGGATGCGCGTGCCCTCATCGACGCCGGGCGGCACGTTGACCTCCAGCGTCCGGGTCTTTTCCACGCGGCCCTCGCCCCGGCAGTCGGGGCAGGGATCGGGGATCATCTCGCCCGACCCCTGGCAGACCGGGCAGGCGCGCTCGACCACGAAGAAGCCCTGCTGCGCGCGCACCTTGCCTTGGCCGCCGCAATGCTGGCAGGTCCGGACCGCCGTGCCCGGCCGGGCGCCCGCGCCGTGGCAGGTCTCGCAGGTGGCGGACACATCAACGGTGATCTCGGTGGGGTGGCCGTGATAGGCC
>CAXTWJ010000210.1:0-5108 GCA_964247925.1 uncultured Sphingomonas sp. | reverse complement strand
GCATTTGCATCGGGCGCTCGACGGGTCGCTCCGGCGCCTCCGGACCGACCATGTCGATCTTTACTGGCTGCACGTCTGGGACGGCATGACGCCCGCGGCCGAGCTGCTGGAGACGATGACCGGCCTCGTCCGCGCGGGCAAGGTCCGCTACTGGGGTCTGTCTGATACGCCGGCCTGGTACGCGGCGCAGGTCGCGACGCTGGCGGCGGCGCACGGCCTGCTGGGCCCAATTGCGCTGCAGTATTTCTATTCGCTGGTGCATCGCGAGGTCGAGGACGAGCATGTCGCGATGACACGCGCGCTGGGCCTGGGGATCGTGCCGTGGAGCCCGCTCGCCTATGGACTGCTGACCGGCAAATATGATCGCGCGACGGTCGCCGCACGGCCAGCGCAGGCGGGCGGCGGGCTGCCGAACGAACGAGCGGCAGGGGAAGCGCGACCCGTGAACGACAAGCGGCTGGACGGCGCCAACCCATTCGGCGATTCGCTGTTCACCGAACGGAACTGGCGAGTCGTCCAGGCGCTGCGCGACGTGGCCGACCAGCTGGGCGAAACGCCGGCGCGCGTGGCGCTGGCCTGGGTGGTCGGCCGGCCGGGCGTGGCGTCCACGCTGCTCGGCGTGAGTCGGGTAGAACAGCTCCATGACAATCTGCGGGCGCTCGACCTTCAGCTGCCTGCGGAGCAGCAGGCGGCGCTGGATCGGGCGAGCGCGCCCGAGGAGATGCGGCTGACCGCGCTGGGGCGCGAACCGATGCGGACGGGCGCGGTGTTCGGGGGTGCGCGCGTCGCGGGGTGGGGAGAGTAGGTTCCGACGGCAGAGGCCGACACGGGAGTAAATTCCGTGTCGTCGGTCGGCGCGATGGCGCCGCCGGCCGGGCCGGATCTCGCCGTCTTGCTGCGCTCGCCGGCGCCGCGACGCGGCCTTGCCGCGCTGCTAGAGCCGGCCGAACACGCTCTCGAACCCGGCCCGGTCCCCCGCCGCGAGAAACCGCGCCTGCTCGACCCATCGGTCGCGCATCATGCGGCCGCGAAACGGCCCCAGCTGTTCGTCGAGCCGCGTCGCGTCGTCGTCGGTCAGCGCCGCGATCTGGCCGACCGTGGTGATCCCAAGCTCGGCGAGATGGTCGGCGACCTTGGGGCCAAGGCCCTTCAGCTGGGTCAGCGACCCGCCCGCCTCGTCCCGAGCCGCCGCGACGGGCGCGGAGATCGGTCGCGCGGGTGCATCGGCCGTGGTCTCGCGCGACCGAACGTCGGGCACCGTGCCGGCGATCTCCTGATTGTGTTCCCGCACGTCCCGTTCGGCCGCCTTGCGTTTCCCCTTCAGTCGGGCGCCCCAGATGATGCCGATCACGACCAGGATCGCAAACACGGCGATCACGACGAAATGGGTGGCGGTGAAGGCGCCGGTGCCATCGGGGAGCAGGCTGCTACCGGGAGCCGAACTATGTTGATTCATGGGCGTTTTCGTAGCGGATCGGCGCCGCCAAGGGGAGGGGTGTTCGCGGTAACCTCGATTGCTCGACCCGCCTGTCGCGCGATCTCGCGCCAGCCGATGTCGCCGCGGTGGAAGCCGTGCTCGACCCCGAGCGCCGCGACGCCGCGATAGGCGACGACCTGCGCCTCCCCGACCGTCGCGCCGCGCGCGGTGACGGCCAGCACCCGGCCGCCATTGCTGATCAGCCGATCTCCGGCCGCGCGCGTGCCGGCGTGAAATACGCTCGTGCCGATCGCTTCGGCCGCGTCGATGCCCGTGATCGCACCACCGTGACGAGGCGCGTCGGGATAGCCCTCCGCCGCGACCACCACGCAAAGCGCGGTGTCGGGCGACCAGACCGGCGGAGGCAGCCGGGCGAGCCGGCCGCGCGCCACCGCGAGCAGCGTCTGGAGCAGGTCGCCCCCGAACCGCATCATCAGCACCTGGCATTCCGGATCGCCGAACCGGGCGTTGTATTCGATGAGCTTGGGCCCGTCCGCCGTCAGCATCAGCCCGGCGTAGAGCACGCCTGCGAAGGGCGTGCCCTCGTCGGCCATCGCGCGCACCGTTGGCGCGACGATCTCGTCCAGCGCCCGCTGTTCGAGCGCGGGGGTAAGCACGGGCGCGGGGCTGTAGGCACCCATGCCACCCGTATTGGCGCCCGTGTCGCCCTCGCCCACACGCTTGTGGTCCTGCGCGGAGCCGAACGGCAGCAGGGTCGTGCCGTCGGTCAGGACGAACAGGCTCACCTCCTCGCCGGACAGATACTCCTCGATCACCGCCTCGCCGCCGGCCCCCGCGAAGATCGCATCCAGCGCCGCGTCGGCCTCCGCGCGCGTCGTCGCGACGGTGACGCCCTTGCCCGCCGCCAGCCCGTCCGCCTTGATCACGACCGGCAACCCGAACGTCCGGTCGAGCGCCGCCGCGGCGGTGGCGCGATCGGCCACGCGGAGATAGCCGGCGGTCGGGATGCCGGCACGTGCGCACAGGTCCTTGGTGAAGCCCTTGGACCCTTCCAGCCGCGCCGCCGCCGCCGACGGCCCGAACACGGCCACGTCCGCCGCTCGCAGCGAGTCCGCCAGGCCATCGACCAGCGGCGCCTCCGGCCCGATCACGACCAGCCCGATCGCGTGATCGCGCGCGAAGGCGACGACGGCGGCATGATCGGCCGGGTCCAGCTCGACCAGCTCCGCATGGCGCGCGATGCCGGGGTTGCCCGGCGCGGCGTAGAGCCTATCGAGGGTCGGCGACTGGGCGAGCTTCCACGCCAGCGCGTGCTCGCGACCCCCGCCGCCGATCAGCAGGACGTTCAATGGCCGACCCTTCCTCGGAAACCAGCCGCCTCGTAGCCGAGCCCGTCCCCGGCGACAACGCGCTGACGGTCAGCGTCGGCGAGCTGGCCGGGCGGCTGAAGCGCATGGTCGAGGGCGAGTTCGGCCATGTCCGGCTGCGCGGCGAGATTTCCGGCTACAAGCGCGTCGCGTCCGGCCACGCCTATCTGTGCCTCAAGGACGAGGACGCGGTGATCGACGGCGTGATCTGGCGCACCCAGGCGGCGGGCCTCGCGTTCCGGCCGGAGGACGGGGCGGAGGTGATCGCGACGGGCAGGCTCACCACCTATCCGGGGCGGTCGAAATACCAGATCATCATCGAGCGCATGGAGCTGGCGGGCGCGGGCGCGCTGATGGCGCTGCTGGAGCGGCGCAAGGCGCAGCTGGCGGCGGAGGGGCTGTTCGATCCGGCGCGCAAGCAGCGGCTGCCCTTCCTGCCGCGCCGCATCGGCGTGGTCACCTCGCCCACCGGTGCCGTGATCCGCGACATCCTGCACCGGCTGGAGGACCGCTGCCCCAGCCATGTCGTGGTCTGGCCGGTCAAGGTGCAGGGCGAGGGCGCGGCCGCCGAGGTCGCGGCCGCCGTCGCCGGCTTCGATGCGTTGCCCGACGCGGAGCGCCCCGACCTGCTGATCGTCGCGCGCGGCGGCGGCTCGATCGAGGACCTGTGGGCGTTCAACGAGGAGGTGGTGGTGCGTGCGGTGGCGGCGTGCTGCATCCCGGTCATCTCGGCGGTGGGGCACGAGACAGACACGACCTTGTGCGACCACGCCGCCGACCTGCGCGCGCCGACGCCCACCGCCGCCGCCGAGATCGCCGTGCCGGTGCTCGCCGACCTGCGGCTCACCGTCGCCAGCCAGGGCGCGCGCATGGCGCGCTGCGCCCATCGCTATGCCGAGCGCGGGCGCGAGCGGCTGGACGCGCTCGCGCGCCTGCTGCCCCGGCGCGAGCAGCTGCTCGGGTCCCAGCGCCAGCGCGCGGACGAGGCGGGGCAGCGGCTCGACCGGGGGCTGGAGCGGCGGGCACAACGGGCGCGCGGCGAGCTGGACCGGGTGGCGAGCGTGCTCCGTCCCGCGCTGCTCGACCGACGGCTGGAGCGCGCGCGCGCGCGATGGGACGCGGCCGCGCGGCTGCTGGGCTCGCTCAATCCCGACGCCGTGCTCGATCGCGGCTATGCGCGGGTGACGGCGCGTGGCGGCGCCACGCTGATAACCGCCGCCCGCGCGCGCGCCGCCCGCGCCCAGACGCTCCCGTTCCGGGACGGCCCGGTGGACGTGCGGGTTGAGGCCGCGCCGGCCAGGGCCTATCCCCGAGCCAGGCCCGAGCAGCCGTCGCTGCTCTGACACCGGAACCACCTCCATGCTGATGTCCAACACCGATCGGCCCGCGCGGGTGCATTACATGGCCAACGGCTTTCGCGTGCTGAGCCCGGGCTACCATGTCGTGTGCGCCGCGACGGGCGCGCGGGTGCCGCTGGACGGCCTGCGCTATTGGAGCGTGGATCGGCAGGAGGCCTATGCCACCGCGCAGATCGCCAGCGAGCGCATGGCGCCGCGCGAGTGAGGGTATGGCCGGCGCTGTTGCTGGTCGCGGCGGCACCGGGGCAGCCGGTCGCGTGGCAGGGAGAGCCGACCCAGGGTCAGCTGCTGATCGGCACGGTCGATGCCGTTGTACGGATGATCGTGCTCCGCGTGCCCGGCCGCGCGGACGTGCCCGCGACGGTGGCGGACGGGCGCTTTATGCTCGGGCTCGACCGCGATCAGCCGCCGGTCGCCGAGCTGGTCGCGACGCTGGCGGACGGGAGCGAGCGGCGCTGGCCGCTTGCCGTCGCCCCGCGCGCCTGGCGGATCGAGCGGGTCGATGCGCCGTACCATCCGCCCGACTATGACGCGCGGCGCCCGGCCGAACTGGCGAGGATCGCGGCGGCGCGCGGCACGGTTTCGACGCTGACCGGGTGGGAGGGGCCGTTCCGCTGGCCCGCCGCCGGGCCGCTTCGCGGGCTGTTCGGCGCCCAGCGCGTCTATCGCGGCACGCCCGGCAGCTATCATGGCGGCATCGACATCGCGGCGCCGGCG
This sequence comes from uncultured Sphingomonas sp., assembly GCA_964247925.1. GTDB lineage: Bacteria > Pseudomonadota > Alphaproteobacteria > Sphingomonadales > Sphingomonadaceae > Sphingomonas. Next base: position 228 of record CAXTWJ010000210.1, on the reverse strand, counting down.
GGCGCGCCGGTCGTGGCGCCGGCGCCGGGCCGCGTGGTGCTGGCGGCGGATCACCCCTTTACGCTGGAGGGCAACCTCCTGATGATCGACCATGGCGGGGGGCTGGTCAGCGCCTTCCTGCACCTGTCCCGCATCGACGTGGCGCAAGGGCAGCTGGTGACGGCGGGCGAGACCGTGGGGGCGGTCGGCGCGACGGGGCAGGCAACGGGGCCGCATCTTCACTGGGGC
>CAXTWJ010000209.1:1811-5138 GCA_964247925.1 uncultured Sphingomonas sp. | reverse complement strand
GTGTGCGTGGGCGGAACCGAACTACTACACGCTGCAGGCGCGGCCGGGGCCGCTCGCCCACCGCCGCGCCTGCCCCCGCCACCGTGCCGGGCGCGCAGAACGGCAGGCCGTTGACCGCCGACGATGTGAAAGCGTGGCTGGACGGCTATATGCCTATGTATTGCACTCGGGCGACATCGCCGGGACCGTCGTGGTGGTCGTCAAGGACGGGCAGGTGCTGTCGGCGCGCGGCTTCGGCTATGCGGACGTCGCCAGGAAGACCCCGGCAAGATCGCGGTCGGTCGGGATGCACGCGGGTTGACGATCGACTTCACCAACACGCCACGGATGACCGGGCGGCTTGAGCATTACCAATACGACACGTTCGTGGCGCGCTTCGACGACAAGGGGATTGAGCCGGCCTATGTCACCTTCGCGCTGGACGCCGACGGCAAGGTCGCGCGCGCGACGCTGAAGCCGGTCTCGCCCACCGCCGACTTCTCGTTCGACTATCAGGACCTGCTGCTGATACCGGAAAAGCCATGACCCGTTTCGCCGCCCTCCTGCTCGCCGCCGCCACGCCGGCGATTGCCGCCACGCCCGATTATCAGGCGCGCATCGCGCGGGTGCTGAAGGCGACGCCGCTGATCGACGGCCACAATGACTGGGCGGAGGCGCTGCGCGAACAGGCCGGGCAGGGCCGCTGGACTCTCGACCTTCGCGCCGATCTGAGCAATCGCCCGGTGCCGCTCAACACCGACATCGCGCGGCTCCGGCGCGGCCTGGTAGGCGGGCAGTTCTGGTCGGTCTGGGTCAGCCCCGACCTCACCGGACGGGAGCAGGTCGAACAGACGCTGGAACAGATCGACCTCGTCCGCCAGATCGTTGCGCGCTACCCCGAGACCTTCGCGCTGGCGCGCACTGCCGACGACGTCCGTCGCATCCACAAGGCGGGACGGATCGCGTCGATGATCGGCGTCGAGGGCGGGGGCCAGATCGACCGCGATCTGTCGGTGCTGCGCGCCTACCATGCGCTGGGCGCCGGCTACCTGACGCTGACGCACGTCCGCACGATCGAATGGGCGGATTCCGCGACAGACGCGCCTCGACACGAAGGGCTGACGCCGTTCGGCGAGGACGTGGTGCGCGAGCTCAACCGGCTGGGGATGCTGGTCGACCTTAGCCATGTCAGCCCGGACACGATGCGCGACGCGATCCGGGTGTCGCGCGCGCCCGTGATCTTCTCCCACTCGGGCGCCCGCGCGCTGGACGACCATCCCCGCGACGTGACCGACGACGTGCTGCGCTCGCTTGGGCAGAACGGTGGCGTGGTGATGGCGACCTTTGCCTTGCCCTATGTCTCCGACGCATACCGCCGCTGGGCCGCCGACCGAGCGGCCGAGCAGACCCGCTACAGCGCGCCACCCTATGGCGGGCTGTATATCGGCCAGCCCGACCGTGCCGCCGCTGCGCTCGCCGCCTGGGACAAGGCGCATCCCAAGCCGCGCGTGACGCTGGCGGAGGTGGCCGACCATATCGACTATCTGGCGAAGGTCGCGGGACACGACCATGTCGGCATCGGCTCCGACTTCGATGGGGTCGGCAACGCGCTGCCCGACGGGCTGTCGGGCGTGGACTGCTACCCGGCGCTGCTGGCCGAGCTGATGCGGCGCGGCTGGAGCGACGCGGACATCGCCAAGCTGGCGGGCGGCAACGTGCTGCGCGCGATGGAGGGGGCCGAGCGGACCGCGGCCGCGATGCGCGCCGTGCCGCCCTTCGACACCGCGCCCCCGCCGGTCGCGGTGCCGGCGGCTATCGCGAACTAGGACGCATCCCGGCCGGAACTGTGCCAAGGGCGCCGCGATGGACGAGCGTAACGTGACGGACGCGCCGGGCACCCGCCGGCTGCCGACCCCGCTGGTCGGCGCGGGCCTCGGCGCGGTGTCGATCGCGCTGCTGCTGCTCGTCGGGCTCGTCGTCGCGGGCCAGCCGCTCGCCTGGGATCGCGCGATCCTGCTGGGCCTGCGCGCCTGGCACGGGCCGGACTGGCTGCCCGATGCCGCGCGCGACGTCACGGCGCTGGGCAGTGGCACCGTGCTGACGCCCGTCGTGCTGGCCGTCGTCGGGCTGTTGCTGGTCCAGCGTCACCAACTTACGGCGCTGGCGCTGGCGGGCGCGGCGCTGAGCGGCAGCTGGGCGGTGGCGCTGCTCAAGACCCATGTCGGGCGCGCCCGGCCGACGATCGTCGAGCACTGGGCGGTGGTCCACAACAACAGCTTCCCGAGCGGCCATGCGGCGTCGAGCGCCGTCATCTACCTGACGCTGGCGGCACTGGCGTCGCAGGTCACGCCGGGGCGGGCCGTGCGCGCCTATCTGATCGGGGTCGCGATCCTCCTGACCGGCGCGATCGGGGTCAGCCGCGTGTACCTGGGTGTCCACTGGCCGTCGGATGTGCTCGCGGGCTGGAGCTTCGGCACGCTCTGGGCGATCGGCTGGTGGCGCGCGACGGTCGCGATGCGCGCGTCTCTTCGCCAGCATCCGTTCGTCCCGAGCGACGTCGAGGGACGATCAGGTCGGTCGTTTCCCGGATGACCCTAAACCATGCGGGGCATGGTTCCCCGTGATCCCGATGTCTCGACTACGCTCGACACGAACGGGGGCTAGTTAACCGCGAGCAACCTTGTGGCCGCCTTCAGATGCGGCGCATCGACCATCCTGCCGTCCAGTTGCAGCGCCCCCGCGCCCGGGTTCGCTGCGAACAGCTCGACCACCGCGCGCGCGTGCGCCAGCTCGTCGTCGGACGGCGTGAACGCGGCGTTGATGACCGGCACCTGCGTCGGGTGGATCGCCATCATGCCGGTAAACCCGTCCCGCCGCCCGCGCGCGGCATAGGCGGCGAGGGCATCCAGGTCGCGAATATCCGGATACACGGTCTCGATCGCCGGCACGCCCGCCGCGTGCGCGCCGAACAGGGTGAGCGAGCGGGCGAGCCTGTACGGTTCGGTGTAGCTCCCATCCGCCTCGCGCGCCGTCGAGGCTCCGATCGCGGCGGGCAGATCCTCGGCGCCCCAGGTCAGGCCGGCGAGATGCTCACCCACCTGCGCGTAGGAGCCGAGCTGGAAGATCGCCGTTGGGGTCTCGGTGGCGACGGGGAGAATGACGGGGCAGTTGTCGATGAGATTGAAGAGCCTGACGACGTCGTCGGCCCCCTCTGCCTTGGGCAGCACGATGCCGTCGCAATTGGCCTGATCAAGCAGATCGATGTCTTCGCCGCCTTGCGCCGTGCCGAGCGGGTTCATGCGGACGAAAACGAACGGCATAAAATCCTCCCCCGGAGGGGGAGGGGGC
>CAXTWJ010000209.1:672-1762 GCA_964247925.1 uncultured Sphingomonas sp. | reverse complement strand
GTCTGCCCCAAAAAACCACCTCAAAAACCGGCCCCCCGGGGGGGGGGGGGGGCCCGCCGGCCGACGCGGGGGGGGGTGGGGGCTCTCCCCCTCGCCAGCGATATCACCCCTCCGGCACGCGCTGCGCGCGCGCCACCTCCCCTTGCAGGGGAGGATCGGAGGTAGTTGGCCACCGCCGCCCGCGCCGCCCCCTTGGCGGCCGGCACCACCGAGTCCTCCAGGTCGAGGATCAGCGCGTCCGCCCCGCTCGCCACCGCCTTGCTGAACCGCTCCGGCCGGTCGCCGGGCACGAACAGCAGCGAGCGCAGCCTCACGCCCGCTCCGCCAATGTGCGCTCCCACGCGAGCGCGTCGCGGACGATGCCGTCCAGGTCGTCGCGCTCGGGCCGCCATGGCAGTGTTGCCAGGATCGCGGCGTTGTCGGCGACCAGCGCAGGCGGGTCGCCCGGACGGCGGCCCGCCATCCGGCGCTCGATCGTCATGTTGGTGACCCGATCCACCGCATCGAGCACCTCCAGGACGGAGAAGCCCCGGCCATAGCCGCAGTTCAGCGTGTGACTCTCCTCCGGCCGCTCGACCAGCAGGTCGAGCGCGGCGACGTGCGCGGCGGCAAGGTCGTGGACGTGGATATAGTCGCGCACCCCGGTGCCGTCGGGGGTATCGAAATCGGTCCCGTACACCGCGACCGCGGCGCGCTTGCCGGTCGCCGCCTCCACCGCGATCTTGATGAGATGGGTCGCGCCCACGGTCGACTGCCCGCTCCGGCCGGCCGGGTCCGCACCCGCGACGTTGAAGTAGCGTAGCGCCGCATAATTGATCGGATGCGCGGCGGCGACGTCCTTCAGCATCGCCTCGCTCATCAGCTTGGACATGCCGTAGGGGTTGATCGGAACGGTCGGGGCGTCCTCCCGCACCGGCACCCGGGCCGGGGTGCCGTAGGTCGCGGCGGTCGAGGAGAAGATGAAATGGGGCACGCCGCCAGCGACCGCGCTCTCGATCAGCGACCGCGTCGCGGCGGTGTTGTTGCGATAATATTTGAGCGGATCGCCGACCGATTCGGGCACGACGACCGAGCCTGCGAAATGCATGAT
>CAXTWJ010000209.1:250-662 GCA_964247925.1 uncultured Sphingomonas sp. | reverse complement strand
CCTCCACGTCAGGGGCGCGCAGCGCGGCACCGATCGCCGCCGCGGCCGCGACGTCCGCCTCGATCAACGTGGCGCGCGGGTCGACCGCCCAGGCGAAGCCGGTGACGAGGTTGTCGACGACGACGACCCGGTAGCCGGCATCGAGCAGCGCGAGCACCGCGTGGCTGCCGATGTAGCCGGCCCCGCCGGTCACCATTACCTTGCCCTCGATCATGCGCGCGCCTCCTTTCCCGTGCCCTAGCGGCTTCCTACATGGGGGCAAAGGAGACAAATGATGATCGAATCGGTGACGCTGGCGGGCGGGTGCTTCTGGTGCACCGAGGCCGTCTTCAAGGACGTGATCGGGGTCGGGAGCGTCGAGAGCGGCTATATCGGCGGGCATGTCGACGACCCGACCTACAAGCAGGTGTGC
>CAXTWJ010000209.1:0-240 GCA_964247925.1 uncultured Sphingomonas sp. | reverse complement strand
GGCGAGGGTCCCCACCCGCGGAGAGCAGGAGCGCGAGATGCGCGCGGCGATCGAGCGCGCGCAGGCCGACCAGGCCAAGCCGGTGGTCACGGCGATCGAACCCGCCGCGGCCTGGTATCCCGCCGAGCTCTACCATCAGGACTATTGGGAGACGTCGGGGCGCTCGAACCCCTATTGCATGGCGCTGATCCCGCCCAAGCTCCAGAAGCTGCGCAAGAGCTTCGCCGCGCGCTCCAAGGC
>CAXTWJ010000208.1:0-5253 GCA_964247925.1 uncultured Sphingomonas sp. | reverse complement strand
CTACGGGGCGGACGCGGCGGCGCCGCGCGCCGGGCGCGCGCAGGGGCCGCCCGCCGCGACGCGCGAGCGGGGCCGCGCGCGCTGGTACGGCAGCTATACCGTCACGGTCGCGCGGGTCGAGCGGGGGTATGCGTGGCCGTGACGCGCGGGTTCAACCGGACCTTCGCGCTGCTGTTCCTGGTCATGCTGACCGTGGCGGCGGCGAACACCGCTCTGCAATCGGTGCTGCCGGCGCTCGGCCGGTCGCTGGGCGTGCGCGATCAGGCGGTGGCGGCGGCGTTCTCCGTGTCGGCGCTGCTGTGGGTGATTGCCGCGCCGTTCTGGGCGGCGCGGTCGGACACGCAGGGGCGGCGCGCGATGATCCTGCTCGGCGTCGGCGGTTTGGTCGTGTCGTTGACCGTGTGCGGCGTGTTCCTGGCGGCGGGGATTAACGGCGTCATCCCCGGCACGGCGGCGTTCGGGCTCTTCATCGCCGGGCGGCTGATCTATGGCGGCTTCGGCGCCGCCGCGCCGCCGGCGGTGCAGGCGCTGGTCGCGGGCGCGACGAACGCCACGGAGCGGACGCGCGCGCTGACGCTGATCTCCTCCGCCTTTGGCCTGGGCACCATCCTTGGGCCGGCGATCGCGCCGTACCTGATCCTGGGGTCGGTCGCGGGGTGGACGGTTGGGCTGGCCGGGCCAGCCTTCCTGTTCGCGTTGTTCGGCTTCGGCGTGTGGCTGCTCGTCCGCGCGACGCTGCCCGATGACCGGCTTGGCACCCATCCCGGTCACGGCGCGGAGGTTGCTTATCCGTCGATCGGCGGCGCGCCGACGGGGGCGAGCGTGCGCGCCGCGACCGGGGCGACGGGCGAGCGTGTCGGCTTCTTCGATGGGCGCGTGCGCGGCTGGATGATCGCCGGGCTGGTCTCCGGCCATGCACAGGCAATGACCAGCCAGGCGATCGGCTTTCTGGTCATCGACCGGCTCCATGTCGCGCCGGCGGCGGCGCTGGCGCCGCCCCGCCTCGTGCAGATGATGGGGGCGGGCGCGGCGCTGCTCGCGGAATGGGGGCTGGCACCGCCGGCGCGAGCCTCGCCGTGGGCGCGGAGGCGCAGGGCTCGGTCGCGGGCAAGGTGACCAGCGTAAACGGCGCCAGCTTCGTGCTGGGCCCGAGCATCGGCGTGGGGCTGTACGAGGCGAGCCACGCGCTGCCCTACCTGGTCGCGGGCGCGGCGTGCGTGGGGATGATCGGCTATGCGTGGGTAGCGTTGCGGGAGCAGGTACGTCGCGGGACGCCGACGCTGACATAAGTTAAGTCGTCGACCCATGGAGGAGATTATGCGCCAACGATGATCAAGTTTACCATTCTGCTGGTCCGCAAGGACTCCCTTACCCGCGAGCAGTTCATCCAGCACCATCGCGATGTCCACGCGGCCTTGTTCATGTCGGTCGCCGTGGTGCAGGACACGGTCAGGCGCTACGTCCAGCAACACGCGATCGCGGTGGAGCTGCCCGGCTTGCCACCTCTCAAGTATGACGGCATCACCGAATTGTGGTTCGATGACGTGGACGCCATCGGTCGCCTGTTCTCCGATCCGGAATATCTGGAGCGGATCAGGCCGGATGAGGCGAGCTTCCTCGATCTGGCGCGCTGTGACTTTATCGTGTCGAACGAGAATGCGGTGCTCTGACGGCGTCGCTCGTGAGCCTCGCCCTCAATCCACTCCCTTCGGCCCGCGCGGCGTCAGCTGCCCCGGCGAGATGAAGCCGAGCGGCTGGAGCGCATTCGCGTCCTGTTTCAGCCGCGACGCCATCTGTTCGTAATCGCGCTCCACCTCCGGCGTCACGCTCGCGCGCGATTCGGTCAGCGCTTCCTCGAACGCGGCCATGTCGACCTCCGTCGCGCCGATCGCGCGGCGGAGCGTCACCAGGCCGGCGCGGCGGACCACGTCCTCCAGGTCCGCGCCGGTGAACCGCTCGGTCCGGCGCGCGACGTCATCGAGATCGACGTCCGCCGCCAGCGGCATCTTGCCGGTCTGGATGCCCAGGATGCGCCGCCGCCCGGCCTGGTCGGGCAGCCCGACATAGATCAGCTCGTCGAAACGCCCGGGCCGCAGCAGCGCGGGGTCGACCAGGTTGGGGCGGTTGGTCGCGCCGATCACGACCACCGACTGCAGCTCCTCCAGCCCGTCCATCTCGGCGAGGATCGTGTTGACGACGCGCTCGGTCACCTGCGGCTCGCCCAGCCCGCCCCCGCGCGCCGGCACCAGGCTGTCGAGCTCGTCGATGAAGATCACGCACGGCGCGACCTGGCGCGCGCGCTGGAACAGGCGCGCGATCTGCTGCTCGGACTCGCCATACCATTTGGAGAGCAGGTCGGACGATTTGGTCGCGATGAAGTTCGCCTCCGCCTCGCGCGCCACCGCCTTCGCCAGCAGCGTCTTGCCGGTCCCGGGCGGGCCATAGAGCAGGAAGCCCTTGGCCGGGCGGATGCCCAGCCGCCGGAACGCATCGGGATCCTTGAGCGGCAGCTCGACGCCTTCCTTGAGCCGCATCTGCGCCTGGTCGAGGCCGCCGACATCCTCCCAGCGCACGCGCGGCGCCTCCACCATCACCTCGCGCATCGCCGAGGGCTGGACGCGTTTCAGCGCCTCCAGAAAATCCTCGCGCGTCACCGACAGCGTGTCGAGCACCTCGGGCGGCACCGTGCGCTCTTCCAGGTTGAGGCGCGGCATGATGCGCCTGACCGCCTCGATCGCCGCCTCCCGCGCCAGGGCGGCGAGGTCCGCGCCGACGAAGCCATAGGTCGTGCGCGCGAGCTCGGACAGATCGACCTTGTCGCCGAGCGGCATCCCGCGTGTGTGGATCCCCAGGATCTCGCGCCGCCCGCGCTCGTCGGGCACGCCGACCACGATCTCGCGGTCGAACCGGCCGGGGCGGCGCAGCGCCTCGTCGATCGCCTCGGGCCGGTTGGTCGCGGCGATCACGACCAGATTGGCGCGCGCTTCCAGCCCGTCCATCAGCGTCAGCAGCTGCGCGACCAGCCGCTTCTCCGCCTCGCCCGTCACCTGGCCGCGCTTGGGCGCGATCGAGTCGATCTCGTCGATGAAGACGATCGACGGCGCGTTCTTGGTCGCCTCCTCGAACACGCTGCGCAGGCGGCCCTCGGACTCGCCATAGGCCGACCCCATGATCTCCGGCCCGTTGATTAGGAAGAACTGCGCGTCCGACTCGTTGGCGACGGCGCGCGCCAATCGCGTCTTCCCGGTGCCGGGCGGGCCATAGAGCAGCAGACCCTTCGGCGGATCGACGCCCAGCCGCTGGAACAGCTCGGGATAGCGCAGCGGCAGCTCCACCATCTCGCGCAGCTGGTCGATCGTCGCGCCCATGCCGCCAAGGTCGTCATAGGTGACGTCCGCGCGGCGCGCCTGGTCGGGCTCCTCATACTCTGGGCGAAGCTCGATCTCGGTATTCTCGTCGATGTGGACGATGCCCTTGGGCGCCGCGGAGACGACCAGCAGCCTGATTTCCTGCAGCGCATAGGCGGGCGCGTTCATGAACTGCTGCACGCCGGGCGGCATGTTGCCGACGCGCTGGTGACCGGCGGTGGCGACGATGTTGCCCTGCGCGAGCGGCCGACCGTAGAAGGTGCGGCGCAGCGCGTTGGTCGAACCCTGCAGCCGGAGGTTCTGCTGCGCGGGCGCGAACACGACGCGGGTCGCGGGCTTCGACTCGGCGCGGCGCACCTCCACGATATCGCCCGAGCCGACGCCGGCATTGGCGCGCTGCAGGCCGTCGATGCGGAGCAGGTCCAGCCCCTCGTCCTCGGGATAAGGCAGCACCGCGCGCGCCGGGGTCGATTGCTTGCCGACGATCTCGATCACGTCGCCCTCGGCCAGCGCCAGCGCGGCCATCAGCGCGCGCGGCACGTGGGCGAGGCCCCGGCCGGAATCCTCCGGGCGGCTGTTCGCGACCTGGATCTTGCGGGCGCTGCTGGGGTCGGCGTCGGCCATTCTTCTCTCCGGTTCGGCGGCGGAGCGATTGAGGTAGGGTGGCGGTTCCGCGATTGGGAGGCCCGCAGGGGCAAGCCGCGCCGTCGGTCGTCAGCTGGCTGATGGCGGCCGTGCTTGCCTGTCTCGCTCGCGGCTTCGCTGCACGCGTGCAGCCTCAGCGAAAAAACGCCGGCAACCCTGGGGGCTACCGGCGTATGAAAGTTTATAGGAGAGGATGCCTGAAAGGCCCGCTCTTTGTGCAGTGCAGCGTGATCGCTTGCAAGTGCGAAAGACGGATTTGCGATTGCGTTTCGCGCAATCGCGCAGGTATGATCACGAATGCGCAGACTACCCCCGCTTGGTGCCATCGAGGCCTTTGTTCAGGTCGCCCGGCTCGGCTCCGTCAAGGCGGCCGCGGAGGAGCTGGCGCTGTCCGCCCCCGCGCTCAGCCGCCGCGTGCAGGCGCTCGAACGGTTCATCGGCAAGCCGCTGTTCGGTCGCCGGCATCAGGCGATGAGCCTCAGCCCCGATGGCGAGCGCCTGCTCGGGCTGCTGGCGCCGGTGATGGACCAGCTGTCGGATGCGGTGGAGGCGATGACCAGCGGCACGGAGCTGTTGCGGCTCAGGCTCGGGGTGCTGCCGCTCTACGCCTCGCAGCGGCTGTTCCCGCATCTGGGCGAGCTGCGCGCCGCGCATCCGGAACTGCATCTCGACATCGACACCGCCGGGCATTTTGTCGCGCGGCTGGGCGACGGGCTGGACGCCGTGATCACGCTCGCGCGCGAGATCGACCCTGCGTTCCACGCCGAACGGCTCGACCGCAACAGTGTGTATGTGATCGGCGCGAAGGCGCTGCTCGACGGGCCCGACCCGGTCACCCGGCCCGAACAGCTGTCCGGCCTGACCGCGCTTGTCCACCGCGAGATGAACGAAGCGTTCGACGCCTGGCGCCAGGTCGCGGGCGTGTCCGATGTCGAGCCGGTCGCGATCGACTATTTCGATTCGGGGCCGCTGATGCTGGAGGCGGCCGCGCAGGGGCTGGGCGTCGCGTTCATGCACGAAAGCCACTTCCTCGACGCCGCCGACCCCCGGCTGGTCAAGCTGTTCGACGTGGCCGTGGAGAGTCCCTATTCCTACTGGTTCGTGTGCCGGCCCCGGGCGCTGGGGCAGCGGCCGGTGCGGATATTCCGGGACTGGCTGATCTGGACCCTAAGCAGGAAGAGCTGATTCCCTCTCCCCTTCAGGGGAGAGGGTGGCCGAGCGCAGCGAGGTCGGGAGAGGG
>CAXTWJ010000207.1:1642-5266 GCA_964247925.1 uncultured Sphingomonas sp. | reverse complement strand
GCTGGCTGCAGCAGGCGCTGCGCGCGACCGACAATCCGGTGATCGACGCGGCGGTCCGGCTCGGCAATGCGTGGGAGCTTCCCGTGCTGGTCTATCACGGCGTGCGCGAGGATTACCCCTTCGCGTCCGACCGGCTGCATCGCTTCATCCTGGGCGCGAGCCGCGACCTGGAGCGCGACTGTGAGACGCGCGGCCTCACCTGCGTCAACTTCGTCGATCGCGCGGCGAAACGGGAGAAGGGGCTGGTGTATCGGCTCGCCGCCGACGCGGCCGCCGTGGTGCTGGAGGATCAGCCCGCGTTCGTCGCGCAATGGCAGGCGGAGCGGTTCGCGGCCAGAACGCAAGCCGCCGTGCTCGCGGTCAACGCCGCCTGCGTCGTGCCGCCCGCCGCGCTCGACCAAGGCGTGAAGACCACTAGCGCCTTTCGCCGGCGCCACCAGGCCGCGCGGGAGGATTGGTATGGCTGGACCGACGAGGCCCCGACCGTGGCGCGCTATGACGGCCCGCTCGCCTACCAGCCCGACCTGCTTGGCCCCCTGCACGACGCGGACCTCGACGCGCTGATCGCCCAATGCGCGATCGACCACAAGCTGCCCGCGCCCGCGCTGTTCCCGCCGACGCGGGCGGAGGTGGCGCGGCGGCTGCAGCGGTTGCAGACGGTGGTGCTGCCGCTCTACGCCGAGGCGCGGGGCAATGCGTCACGCGACGAGGGCGCGAGCGCGCTGTCGCCCTATCTCCACTTCGGCATGGTCTCCCCGCGCGAGATCGTGGCGGCGGTGCAGGCGGCCGACGTGTCGGCGGAGCATCGCGCCAAGTATCTGGACGAGCTGCTGACGTGGCGCGAGTGGTTCCACTATCGCGCGCGCTCGATGCGGGTGCCCGAGCTGTACGACCGCGTGCCCAACTGGGCGCGCGGGCAGCTGGCCGAGCACGCCGCCGACCCGCGGCCGGAGGTGGAGACGCTGGCGGCGATGGTGGAGGGCGAGACGGCCGACGAGACCTGGAATGCGTGCCAGAAACAATATCTGCTCGACGGCTGGATGCACAACAACCTCCGGATGTACTGGGCCAAGCGGATCATCGCGATGACGCCCTCGCCCGAGGCGGGCTGGGCGACGGCGTGCTACCTGAACGACCGGTTGAGCCTTGATGGGCGCGACCCCGCCACCTATGGCAACCTTGCCTGGGCGTTCGGCGACGCGCAGCCGGGTTATCGCCGCAATCCCATCTACGGCATCGTGCCGACCCGCACCGACGCGTCGATCCGCAAGCAGGAGGGCGGCCCCGTCTGGATCGCCGCCGCCGCCGTGCGGCCCGGGCTGGGGCTGGATGTGCCGGGCGAGCCGCCGGTCAGCCCGTACCTGACCGGCGCGATCCCGCTGCCGCCCGGGCGGGGGTAGGCCTCTACACGCCCGCGGACCGAGTCCTCCGTTTCACGCCGTGAAATGTACAGGCATCGCGCGGCGCGGCGAACGGGGAGCACTGGCCGACGCCAAGGGCAACGGTCGAGAGGCGTGGCGGGACGACATCGTCCGGCTGCGCTGCGGAAGTGAGGAGTGGACGCGCAGTCCGTCGCGGGCGACTCCGCGCGGCTCACCGACGATGCTGGCGCCTATTACAACGCCACCGATCATTCGACGCGGACGTGCCGATCGGTGGCCCGCTCGGCGCCCATGTCCGATCATTCCACCTCGGGGCCGGTCAGGTGCGTGGAGATGCCCGCGTCCGCCCGCCGGTCGGAGCGCACCCAAGGGCGGATCGGCCGCGACCGGCAGAGGCCTATGGCATTGACGGCCGGCGACGCGCGTCGGAACCGCGCTATTTCACCCTCGCCACGAAGCTGACGGCGAAGGACGAGTTCGCCGCCATCGCGCCCGACGGCACCACGCGCACGCCCTTCACGCCGGGGTCGTAACCGCTGGCCGGCGCATAGGTCCAGGTGGCGCCGCCGTCGCCTGAATAGGTGGCGCCGCCGCTCGCCAGCGTGACGCCGCTGGCCCCCGCCGCGAGCGTGAACGGCGTGCCGTTGCCCGTCGCGACGTTCCGGAAGGTGACGCCCGCGGGTAGCAGGTCCGTCAGCACGATCGCGCCGGCATCGACCGGGCTGCCCCCGCTGTTCACGACGGTAAGCGTATAGGTCACGTCCTCGCCCGGCAGGTCGTACGCGCCATAGGTGCCGGCGATCGGCGCGGAGCTCTTCGCGACCGTGATCGCGGGCATGGGGCAGAAGCTGAGGCCGGCGATGCCGATCGCCTGCTGCCCCGTCGCCGTCTCCCCGGCGACCAGCGGGGCGTTGCCGTAGCGGACCGTCACTACCGTGACCGGTTGCGGGAAGGAGATGTCCACCTCGCCGTCGGCCGAGTTGTTGCCGGAGATGCCCGACCCCGCGGCCTGCTGCTGGGTCAGGACGATGGGCGTGGCGCCGGGGCCATAGGTGACGGATGAGCCGGTAGCCGACCTTGTGCCGCCCGTCGCGTTCGAGTTGCCGGGCGGGCTCGACATCGCGGGCGTGTAGGTTACGCCGGCGCCGACGCCGGTGACCTGCAGCCAGTCGCGGTACTGATTGGTCGCGAAGTCGATGTCGTGCAGGACGATCGCCAGGTCGCGGATCGGCTGCGCGAAGGTGAACGTCACCGTGATCGCGCGCGTCCCCGACGACAGGTCCGCCGTGCGAGACCCGAACGTGCCGCCCAGCACCAGATCGGCCCTGGTCGCGTCCGCGCCCGTGATCAGCGTGCTGATCGCCGGCATCTGCGTGCCGTTGATCGCCGTGCCTGTCAGCCCGTTCTGCGCGATCGCGGCGGTGAAGCCGATCGTCGCGCCGCCGCTGGTGACGGCGGTATAGGAGTAAGTGGTGCCATAGCTGAGCGTCGCCGCCGCCTGGTTGGCGAAGGCGAAGCCGTACTGGTTCGCGGCCGCGCAGCTGGCGGCGGCGGGCGCGGGCAGCAGGGCAAGCAGGAGCGGCAAGAGGCGCTTCATCGAGGGCGGGGTCCTGGGAAGCTGAAGCTGTTGCGATCGAACTTAAGCTTGATGTCCACATACGGCCCCGAGCGCGTGGTGCGCGCGGCGGCGAAATCGCGATCGGCGAAGCCGCGCACGTTCCAGCCGGCGGTCATCACCATGTCCTTGGCCGGGCGCACCGCGACCGACGGGCCATAGGCATAGGCGTAATCGCCCCCGGACAGGTCGCCGCGCACGGTGGTCGCCACGCCGACCTCCAGCCGCTCGGCCAGCCCGAACCGCGCGTCCAGCCCGACCATGGTGGTCAGCCCGGCGATGTCGCTCCGATCCAGTCGCTCGAACGCATAGCGCGTGCCGGCGAAGAAGCTCACCTCCGACAGGCGGCGGCCGTCACGCGTGCGCGGGCTCCAGTCGGCCGACAAGCTGCCGATCACGCGGCGGCTCTCGACGCCGTCGGCGCGGTCCTGCCGCCACTCCAGCTTGGCGAGCAGCGCGGCCGGGTCGCCGGCGCGGGTAGGGGCCGCACCGGCGGCCTGCCGGGGCGCTTCGCCGACTACCCCGGCCTGTTCGCCGCGCTCGCCCGCGAGCGGCCCGTGCTCGCGGGTGCCGCCGCCCACCCCCGCCTGCGCATCCTCGGTCTCATCGAGGCGCGGCTCCTGCGCC
>CAXTWJ010000207.1:0-1632 GCA_964247925.1 uncultured Sphingomonas sp. | reverse complement strand
GTCCTGGCGCCACTCCAGCTTGGCGAGCAGCGCGGTCTCGCTGCCCGGCCGGATCGCGGCGGAGCCGGCGACCTGCAGCGCCTCGGCGCCCTTGCCCGTGGCGGGCGTCGCGCGCGTCCAGGTGGCGAGCAGGCCCATCGCCGAGCCGTCGCCCAGCTGCCGGATCGCGCCAAAGGTCGCCGCCGCGCGGTCGGCGAGTTGACCCGCCCGATACTCGGCGCGGCCGGTCACCGACCACGGCCCGTCGCGATAGGTGGCGCCCAGCGTCATCGCGGTGAAGTTCTCCGCCAGGGTCGCGCCGCTGTCCAGATAGCCGCCCGACGCGACCGGCTGCGCGGGGTTGACGATGCGGCGCGCGTCGATGCCGTGCAGCGTACGCTCGCCGTCGAGCGAGCCGTCGAGCAACCAGTGCGCGTCGAGCGGCAGCGACTGCGCGAGACCATAGGCGGCATAGGCGCGGCGGCCATACTCCGCCATGTCCTGCGACGCGACGGCCGAGGTCAGTCGCGCGCCCGCCCAAGGCTTGACGTCGAAGCCGACGCGCGCGGTGCGGGCATCGACGCCCTTGCCGCTCGCCAGCTCATAGGTGCCGGTCAGCGTCACGTCGGGCGTCACCTGCAGCCGCGCGCCGACCTGGTGACGCGCCGGGAAATCGACGCTGTCGGCCGAGCCCAGCGCGACCGACGTCGCGGCGTTCAGCTCCAGCCGCCCGTCCCACAGTCGCCGCGTCGCGCCCGCTTCGAGCAGAGTCGAGGAGCCATCGCCCGCCGCCGTGTGGTCGGCCGCATAGGTAGCACCCAGCCGCAGGTCGGACAGCGTGCCGCGGTACGTCGCCTCCACCTTGGCCGCGCGGCGGCTCGCGGGGCCGGTCAGGTCGTCGTCGGTCCAGGCGCTGCCGGCGAGCGACACGCGGTCGGACAGCCGGACGCGGCCGTCGATGCCGATCTTGCGCCGGCCGCGCTCGGCGACGTTCTGCTCGGCGACGCCGTAGTTGCGGTCGAGCTGGCGGGCATAGGCGAGCACGTCCACCTTCGCGTCGTGATGCTCGGCCTCGACCAGCCAGGCGGCATCCGTCGAACCGCTCGCATGGCTGCCGGCCACTTCCGCGCGCACTTCCGTGTCGGCGCCGACCCGCAGCTTCGCGTCAAGCACGCCGAGCGTGGTCTGGCCCTCATGCCGGATCGCGGTCGCACCGACGCGCAGCGCGCCGCCGGCGAGGGTGGCGGTGGCGCGCGCGCCGGCGCTGGTCCGGTCGCCGCCGACCAGATCCACCTCATATTCCGCGACGACGAACTGCGGGTTGAGCGCGCCGTCGCGGCTCAGCACCGGCGACGAGAAGCGGACCGCGCCCGTGTCATAGTCGATGTCGTAATCGACGAAGCGGGTCAGCGTGCGGCGCTCCACGATCTTCTCCGAGCGCAGCCGGTCGCGGACCTCGATCGCGATCGTCTCGCTGTTCGCGAGGATCGGGCGGGTCAGCAGGCGATAGCCGGTGGCAAGCCCGCTGCCTTGGATTTCGTCGCGGCGATGCGAGGAGGGGAAACGCGCGGCGAAGGCGGACGCGGCGACGCGGGCACCGCGATACTCCGCCTTCAACCCCGTCGCGACGCGGACGTAACGCCCGAGCTCGGT
>CAXTWJ010000206.1:0-5277 GCA_964247925.1 uncultured Sphingomonas sp. | reverse complement strand
GCGCCCGCGCGCCGGGCGGGCGGCGGCCCCCAGCCGCCGGGGCCCCCCCCGGCGCCGGGGGTGGTGTCGGGCGTCGCGCTGGCGGCCTGCGCGCCACAGCAGCACCTCTCGATCGGCACGCCCCCGCTGCCGGCCGCGCCGCCGGCAGTCGGGACGGGCTATCAGTATCTCTACGGCTCCGGCGAAGGTGCCGCGCTCCAGCTCTCCGCCTTCCATGCGCTGATCGCGTACGCGACCGACCAGGCGGCGCACCGGCCCGCGAACAGCGTCGTCCTCGCCGCCGGGTCGTCGCTCAACCACGCCAGCTTCGTGCCGTGCGGGACCAAGCCGTTAGCCGCCTTGTTCGACGCGGACGAGACGGTGCTGCTCAACACCGGCTTCGAGGCCGACGAAGCGGCGCATCCCGGCCGCGCCTATGACGAGGCACGCTGGCAGGCGTGGGAGCGGACGGGCAGGCCGGTCGCGGTCCCCGGCGCGGCGCCCGCGTTCGACGCGCTGCGCAAGGCCGGGGTGACCGTGATCGTCAACACCAACCGCTCCACCGCCAACGCCGCGCTGACCGCGGCGTCGCTCAAGGCCGCGGGCCTGGGCGAGTTCAGGCCGGGCGAGACGCTCTATACGCGCGACGCCGGCGCGCCGGGCGGCAAGGACGCGCGCCGGGCGCTGATCACCGCGAAGTGGTGCGTCGTCGCGATGGCGGGCGATCAGCTGGGCGACTTCGCCGACGCGTTCAACGCGCCCATGACCTTCGCCCAACGCCGCCAGCTGTCGATCCACTCGTCGGCCGCGGGGCTGTGGGGCAAGGGCTGGTTCGTGCTGCCCAACCCCGTCTACGGGACCGCGCGGAAGGGCGGCTATGCCGACGTCTTTCCCACCTCACCGCAGGAAGCGAACTGATGCCCTGGACCCGCGATCAGATGGCCGCGCGCGCCGCGAAGGAGCTGCGCGACGGCTATTACGTCAACCTCGGCATCGGCATCCCGACGCTGGTCGCCAACAACATCCCTGCCGGCATCACGGTGACGCTGCAGTCGGAGAACGGGATGCTCGGCATCGGCCCCTTCCCCTATGACGACGAGGTCGATCCCGACCTGATCAACGCGGGCAAGCAGACGATCAGCGAGCTGCCGCAGTCCGCCTATTTCGGCTCGGAGCAGAGTTTCGCCATGATCCGGGGCGGGCACATCGACCTGACGGTGCTCGGCGCGATGGAGGTGTCCGAGGGCGGCGACATCGCCAACTGGATGATTCCGGGCAAGATGATCAAGGGCATGGGCGGCGCCATGGACCTGGTCGCGGGCGTCAAGAAGATCATCGTCGTGATGGAGCATACGAGCAAGGCCGGCGAGCCCAAGTTCATCCCGTCCTGCACGCTGCCGCTGACGGGCAGGAACGTGGTCGATATGGTCGTGACCGATCTGGCGGTGTTCCGTCGACCCGATCACCAGTCGCCGTTCCGGCTGGTGGAGCTGGCCGATGGCGTGAGCGCCGCCGAGGTCGCGGCGAAGACGACGGCAAGGTACGACGCGTGATCCTCGCCGCACTGCTCGCGCAGGCGGCGGCGACCGCGCCCGCGCGCGACTGGGCGGCGACGCTGCGCGGCGACGCGCACGCCTTTCACGACCGGATCGCCGTCGATCATCCCGGGCCATACAACCGGCTCGACCCCGGTTTTGCGCGGCGCAACGATGCGGGGTTGCGGCTGGCGCTGGCGCGGGCGGCGAAGGTCACCGACTTTGCCGGCTATCAATGGGCGATGCGCGGCTATGTCGCGAGCTTCGATGACGGCCATGTCCAGTTCTCGACGCTGAAGGGCGCGCCGCTGCTGACCGCGCGGTGGCCGGGGTTCCTGACCGGGCTGGACGGACAGGGGCGGCAGGTGGTGATGACGCGCGCCGACGACGCAGCCGTGCCGTTGGGCGCGGTGCTGGACGGGTGCGACGGCGTCCCGGCCGACCAGCTGCTGGCGACCAATGTCGGCGCGTTCAGCGGGCGCTGGAAGCTGGGCGCGACCAGGGCGTCGGGCGCCGGGCGACTGTTCCTCGATACGGGCAATCCGTTCATCACGCGACCGGTCCGGTGCCGCTTCACGGTCGACGGGCGCGCGCGCACGGCCGTGCTGAGCTGGCGCCCGCTGGTCGATCCTGAATGGGCGCGGCGGGTGGCCGAGACCGCGCCGTCGGCGAAGCTGCCGATCGGAGCCCGCACGCTCGCCGACGGCACGCGCTGGTTCGGGATGTCGAGTTTCGACGGCGACCCCGCGGGGCCGACCGCGGCCGCGCTGCGCCCGCTGATCGCGGGGATCGCGACCGACCGGGCGGCGATCGCACAAGCGCCGCGGGTGGTGCTCGATCTGCGCGGCAACGGTGGCGGGTCGTCGCAATGGTCGGTCGACCTAGCGCGCGCGCTGTGGGGCGGCGCCGCGGTCGACGCACTGCCGGTGGACCGGACCTATGTCGAATGGCGCGCGTCGGCGGGCAATCTGGCCCGGATCGAGGCGTATCGCGATGAATGGGCCAAGAGCCCGGACGCGTCGTCCGACTCGCTCGCCTGGGCGCGGCGAAGCGTGGCGGGCCTGACGGACGCGCGGGCGCACCAGCTGCCGCTGTGGCGCGAACCCGACGAAGTGCCGCCCGCCGTCGCTGTTACTGCTACGGCCGCGCCGGTCGCGCCGCTGACCGCGCCGGTCTACGTTCTGACCGACTGGTCGTGCGCGTCGGCGTGCCTTAACGCGGTCGATCTGTGGACGTCACTGGGAGCGGTGACGATCGGGCGCGAGACGAGCGCTGACACGCTCTACATGGAGGTCGGCGATGCCCCGCTGCCGAGCGGGATCGCGGAAGCCGGCGTGCCAATGAAGGTCTATCGGGGCCGCGCGCGCGGCAGCAACGTGCCGGTGCGCCCGACCCATCCCTATTCCGGCGACCTCAGCGACCAGCCCGCACTCGAAGCGTGGGTGGCGACACTGCCGGGACGGCGGTGAAGCGACTGCTGATCGCGGGGGGGCTGCTGATCGCGGCGCTCGCGCTGGTGGCGTGGACCACGGAGCCGCCGCGCCTGCTGAGCTGGGCCGATGCGGTCGCAGGGGGAGGGCGCGGGGTGACGAAGGGCGCGGACGGCGGGCCGTTTGGCACGACGGGACAGCGCCTCGACGTGTGGACGCCTGCCACGCCCGGCACGGCCCGGCCGGTGCTGATCTTCTGGTATGGCGGCGGCTGGGTGCATGGCGACCGGGGCGCCTACGCCTTCGCCGCGCGGGCGTTCGCGCGCGCCGGCTTCGTCGTGGTCGTCCCCGATTACCGCAAGGTGCCGGCCGTGCGCTTCCCCGCCTTCGTGCAGGACGGCGCACAGGCCGTCCGGTGGACACGCGACCACATCGCGCGGTTCGGCGGCGATCCGGCGCGGATCGGCGTGTCCGGGCACTCGGCGGGCGCGTACATCGCGGCGATGCTGACCCTCGACCGGCGCTGGCTGGCGGCGGAGGGTGTCGATCCGGCGATCATCCGCGCCGCCGTGCCGATGTGCGGGCCGTATGATTTCTTCCCCTTCGACAAGCCGCGCTCGATCGAGGCGTTTCGCGGCGTGGAGGACGGCCCGATGTCGCAGCCGATCCATTTCGCGCGTGCCGACGCGCCGCCGATGCTGCTGCTGACGGCAGCGAACGACGTGCAGGTGGGCGCGCACAATGCGGTCAACCTCGCCGCGCGGCTGAAGGCTTTGGGCGCGCCGGTCAGGCATCGCGACTATTCCGGCCTCAGCCACGAGAATGTCGCGATGGCGCTTTCCGTGCCGTTCCGCCGCTACGCGCCGGTGCTGGCCGACAGCGTGGCCTTTCTCAACCGCGCGCTCGCGCGGCGCGGGTCGGGCGCACCAGCGCCTCGATGAAGTTGCGGATCTCGGTGTGGCGCAGTTCGTCCACCGTGATGTCGCGCCCCAGGCCGAGTTGCCAGGATAGATCGGGCCGGTCCGGTTCGCGGCCGAGCGCCTCGATCCGGACGGCGTGCGCCTCGAGCTCGCCGGTCGAACGTGCCAGCCCGCCCTCGACCAGGCTGTCCGCCTCCCGCCGCAAGGCGCCCGCGACCTCCAGGAGCGACAGTTCGGGATGATATTGCACGCCCCAGAAAACGCCCTGGTCGTGCCTGATCTCGGCGGCCTGCACCGCGACGGCGACACTGGAGGCTAGGAGCGTGGCGCCCTCGGGCAGCTGCTCGACCTCGTCGCCGTGCATCGTCGGTACGTCCCAGGCGGGCGGCCGGCCGCGCAGCAGCGGGTGGCTGCGCCCCGCCTCCGTCGGCCACAGCCGGCGCGCGAAGCCCGCCTCATGCCGGCCCGCCATCTGCCGCACCGTGCCGCCCGCCGCGACGCACGCGACCTGCAGCCCCGCGCAGGAGCCGAAGGATGGCGTTCCGCCAGCGAACACGGCGCGCATGAACGCGACTTCCCGCCCGGCGGCCGCGCTCGGCCGGTAGAGGTGCAGGCTGGACCCGGTGAGCACCACGCCGTCGAACGTCGCCAGCGCTTCGGGCCGCCATGCTCGTCCGGCCGGATCGGCGGGCGTCGTGATCGCCACCTCGCAACCCGGCGCCAGGCCGCGCAGCACGGCGGCATAGCCCTCGCCGGATGTCATGCCGACGCTCGCGCGGCGGCGCTCACGTGCGTCGGCGACCTCGCAGTCGGCCACCAGGAACCGGAAGCTCACGCGGCGGCCAGCCAATCCGCCAGCGGCAGTTCGGTCGTGGCGCGAATGTCGGCCTTCATCGAATGCGCCATAATCTCCAGCGCCCAGCGGGTGCGGCCGCTGTTCTCGCTCGCCACCGCGTCGCGTGGTACCCACAGCGGGTATTCACGCATGTGCGCGTCGGCGGCCGTGAACAGGACGCAGATATCCGCGGCGATGCCGGTCAGGATCAGTCGGCTGACGCCCAGCCGCGGCAGCAGCGCGGGCAGCGACGTGGCGTAGAAGCCCGAGAACTGCGGCTTGATCAGGAAATAATGGTGCGGCTCGGGCGCTAGCCGATTGACGAGTGGCCGGCCCTTGCACCCCTCCTCGCGCATCGCCTTGACCAGGTCGGCCCGGTCGCTGGTCCAGTCGCCATGATTGTCGTTGACGTAGATCACCGGGACGCGGGCCTCGTCCGCCTCGTCACGCAGGTGCCGGATGGCCTCGGCCGCGGCGAGCGCGCGGGGCAGCATGGCGTCGCCGCCGCCGAACGCGAGCCGGTTCAGCATGTCGATGACCAGCAGCGCCGTGCTGCCGGGGGCGGGGTCGGGCATGGT
>CAXTWJ010000205.1:0-5287 GCA_964247925.1 uncultured Sphingomonas sp. | reverse complement strand
TGGCGAAGCCCTCGACGTGCTCGGCCTCCTTCTCGAAATAGGAGAGCGGGATGAAGAGCGGGAAATAGCAGTTCTCGTGCCCGGTCGCCTTGATGCGATCGTCGAGCAGGCGCTGGATGCGCTCCCAGATGCCATAGCCCCACGGCCGGATCACCATGCAGCCGCGCACACCCGATTCTTCGGCGAGATCGGCCTCGGCGATGACGGCCTGGTACCAGGCGGCGAAGTCCTGGGCGCGGGTGACGGAAAGGGCGTGCTTCATGGGCGGGCGGATAGCGCGGGAACCGGCTTGCGTCATCCACCGCGTCGCCTAGGCCGGTCCGGTGACCGGAGATCGTATCCTGCCCGCCGTCGCGATGCGGCTCCTGTCGGTGGCGCTGTTCGCGGCCATGAACGCGCTGATCAAGCTCGCTGAGGCGCAAGGCGCCGCCATCGGCGAGATCCTGTTCTTCCGGCAGGGCGGCGCGGCGGCGCTGATCGCCGGCGTGGTCGCCGCCGGCCCAGGGCTGCCGGCGCTGCGGAGCGCGCGAATGCCCGCGCACGTGCTGCGCGCCGTCGTGGGGCTGACCGCGATGGTGTTCACCTTCTCCGCCGTGCTACGGCTGCCGCTGGCGGAGGCGACGACGGTCAACTTCACCGTGCCGATCTTCGCGACGATCCTGGGCGCGCTGGTGCTGCGCGAGCCGACGGGCTGGCAGCGCTGGGCGGCGGTGGCGGCGGGGTTCGCGGGCGTGCTGATCGTGACGCAACCGGCTGGCGGGCACCTGCCGCTGGTCGGTGCGCTGTGCGGGCTCGCCGGCGCGTTCGGGACGGCCAGCGTGTCCGTGCTGCTGCGTCGGCTGGGGCGGACGGAGGCGCCGCTGACGACGGTGTTCTGGTTCTCGACGCTGTCATTGGCGGTGCTCGGGCCATATTACCTGACGGTCGCGCGCGCGCATCCGCCGCTCACCTGGGCGTCCCTGGTCGGCATCGGGCTGTTCGGCGGAGGCGCGCAGGTGGCGATGACCAACTCGCTTCGCCTTGCGCCGGTCTCCGTCGTCGTACCGATGGACTATACCGCGCTGATCTGGGCGACCGGCTTCGGCTGGCTGCTGTTCGGCGCGCTGCCGGTGCCCGCGACATGGCTGGGCGCGCCGGTGATCGTCGGCTCGGGCCTGTTCATCGTGTGGCGCGAGCACGTGCGCCGGCGCGGGGAGACACGGCAGGCGGTGGGCGAAGGCGTCAGCTAGCCGCCAGCAGCCGTTTGCCGCGCAGGTACATCTCCACGCGCGTCATCACGATCAGGCCCAGCGCCATCGACAAGAGGATGCCGCTGACCAGCAGCGGGTTGAAGCCGTGCGTCCCCGCCTCGTAGCGCAGGCCGCCGCGCATCCCGATCAGCACGACCAGGAACAGCAGCGCCGCGGGCGAGCCCGTCTGGTTGAGCGTTCCCGTATCCGGATCGACCGCGATCCGCATCGTGCGCCCGCGCTGCCAGCCGAGCGCCCCGCCCGCGCCCAGCGCGAGCACGCACCAGAGCCAGCCGATGCCGACCGGCGGCGCGGCGACGAACGTCGCCGTCGCGATCACGATGAAAATGACAGGCAGGATCCATAACCGCTCCAGCTTCAACGGTTGTACCCGCTTCAGCCGTCGCCAGCGTAGCGCCAGCACGACGGCGACGATCACGAGCGGGATGAGGTTGGCCCAGGCGGGCGCTTGCGCGGCGTGGCTGTTCATGGATGCTCCCCCCGCCGCCGTGTAGCGCGACGGGGTGGCCGGGCTCAACCGTGTCATGCGCAGGAACGCGGCGGACGACGGCGGCGTTTTGGTCGGACACGCAAGGAGAACAGGCATGGCCGTGAACGTGATCTACCAGACCAGCGCCACCGCGACCGGCGGGCGCGACGGCGCCGCGCGCTCGGAGGACGGCGCGGTCGATGTCAAGCTGACGGTGCCGCCGGCGATGGGCGGCAATTCCGACGCGGGCGCCAACCCGGAGAAGCTGTTCGCGGCCGGCTATGCCGCCTGCTTCCTGGGCGCGATGAAGGCGGTCAGCGGCAAGGTCGGGGTCAAGGTGCCCGCCGACGCGACGGTGAAGGCCGACATCGGCTTCGGCCCGCGCGAGGAAGGCGGCTATGGCATTACCGCCGCGCTCACCGCGACGATGCCCGGTGTCGAGCGCGCGGACGCCGAGCGGCTGATGCACGCGGCGCACGAGGTGTGCCCGTATTCGAACGCGACGCGGGGCAATCTGGATGTCGGGTTGAGCGTGGCGTGACGTGATCTCCCTCTCCCCGTCAGGGGAGAGGGGAACCTATTCCGCCGCCTCGGCCAGCGGCGCGTCCTTCCACACCAGCACCGGCTTCCTCGCCGCCTGCGTCTCGTCCAGCCGCGCGCGCGGGGCGAAGTGGGGCGCAGATTTCAGGCTCGCGTCCCCCGCCCGCGCCCGCTCGGCCACCGAGCGGAGCGCGCCGATGAACTGGTCCAGCGCCGCCTTGGACTCGGTCTCGGTCGGCTCCACCAGCATCGCGCCGTGAACGACCAGCGGGAAATAGACGGTCATCGGGTGGAAGCCCTCGTCGATCAGCCCCTTGGCGACGTCCAGCGTCGTGAAACCGTCGGGGAAGCCTTCGTCGGAGAACAGCGCCTCGTGCATGCACGGCCCCGAGCCCGCGAACGGCGCGTCGAGCACGTCTTCCAGGCTGCGCAGGACATAGTTGGCGTTGAGCACCGCGTCTTCGGCGACCTGCTTCAGCCCATCGGCGCCGTGGCTGAGGATGTAGGTCAGCGCGCGGGTGAACATTCCCATCTGGCCGTGGAACGCGGTCATCCGCCCGAAGCTCGTGACCTCGCCGCCGAAATGCTCGGCGGAGAACGCCTCGGCGTCGCCCTCCTCGACGAGATGGATGTGCCCGTCGGCCGTGCGCGCCGTGTAGGGCAGCGGCCCGAACGGGCTGAGCGCCTCCGACAGCACCACCGGCCCCGAACCCGGGCCGCCGCCGCCGTGCGGCGTGGAGAAGGTCTTGTGCAGGTTGATGTGCATGGCATCGACGCCGAGATCGCCCGGCCTGACCTTGCCGACGATGGCGTTGAAGTTGGCGCCGTCGCAATAGACATAGCCGCCGGCCGCATGGACCGCGTCGCTGATCGCGCGCAGGTCGCGCTCGAACAGCCCGCAGGTGTTGGGGTTGGTGATCATCACCCCCGCGACGTCCGGGCCCAGCCGGGCGGTCAGCGCGGCGAGATCGACGCGGCCTTGCGCCGTCGCCGGGATGTCCTCCACCTGGAAGCCGGCGAAGGCGGCGGTGGCGGGGTTGGTGCCGTGCGCGCTCTCGGGCACCAGGATCACCTTGCGGTGACTCTCCCCGCGCGCTTCCAAAGCCGCCTTGATGCACAGGATACCGCACAGCTCCCCATGCGCCCCCGCCTTCGGCGACATGGCGACGCCGTGCATCCCGGTCAGCGCGATCAACCAGTGGGCCAGCTCGTTGATGACGCCCAGCGCCCCCTGCACGGTATCGACCGGCTGCAGCGGGTGGATGTCCCCAAAGCCGGGCAGCCGTGCCATCTTCTCGTTCAGGCGCGGATTGTGCTTCATGGTGCACGAGCCAAGCGGGAACAGGCCCAGGTCGATCGCGTAGTTCTGGCGCGACAGGCGCGTGTAGTGACGCACCGTCTCCGGCTCCGACAGGCCGGGCAGCCCGATCGGCGCGGAACGCGCGAGGCCGCCGAGTCGGCTTTCGCCCGGCGATGGCGACGCGAGATCGACCCCGGTGGTGGTGGTGTCGCCGATCTCGAAGATCAGCGGTTCTTCCAGCATCAACGCCTTGTTGCCGGTCGAGGTCGCGGGCGCGTTCCCGCCCCTGGCCGCCATCTCGGGGCGCCAGCCACTCTGGTTGATCGTCATGCCAGCACCTCCTGCAGCGCGGTCGCGAAGCTTTCCCCGTCGGTCGCCGTTGTCGTTTCCGTCACCGCGACCACCAGCCCGTTCGCCAAGCCCTGCTCGCCCGGGTAAAGCCGGCCCAGCGACACGCCCGCGAGCACGCCGCGAGCAGCAAGCGTGCGGACGACCGGGCGGGCCTCGACCGGCAGTCGAAGCGTGAACTCGTTGAAGAACGCCTCGTTGACCAGCTCAACGCCGGGAACACGCGCCAGCCGCTCGGCCGCGGCGACCGCGCCGGCGTGGTTGATCGCCGCCAGTTCGCGCAGCCCCGCCTCGCCCAGCAGCGTCATGTGGATCGAGAAGGCCAGCGCGCAAAGCCCTGAATTGGTGCAGATGTTGGACGTCGCCTTCTCGCGCCGGATATGCTGTTCGCGGGTGGACAGTGTCAACACGAAGCCGCGACGACCGTCGGCGTCCACCGTCTCGCCGCACAGCCGCCCGGGCATCTGACGGACATATTTCTCCTTGCAGCCGAACAGGCCCACATAGGGACCGCCGAACTGCAGCCCGACGCCGATCGACTGGCCTTCGCCCACCACGATGTCGGCATCCATCTCGCCCGGCGACCGGAGCGCGCCGAGCGCCACCGGCTCGGTCACGACCGCGATCAGTAGCGCCTTCTTCACGTGGCAAGCGTCGGCGAGCGGGCGGAGGTCGGCGATGCGGCCCAGAATGTCGGGATACTGGACGACGACGCAGCTCGTATCGTCGTCGATCTTCTCGATGAGCCGGTCGATGTCGGTTTCCGCGACCAGCCATGGCGCGGTCGTTTCCAGCTGGTCGCCGGTGTATTTGCCCATCGTCTTCGCGACCGAGACATAGTGCGGGTGCAACCCCGCCGAGAGGATCGCCTTGCCGCGCCGCGTGATCCGCCGCGCCATGCCGATCGCCTCCCAGCAGGCGGTGGAGCCGTCGTACATCGACGCGTTGGCGACATCGGTCCCGAGCAGGCGCGCGACCTGAGTCTGGAACTCGAACAGCATCTGCAGCGTGCCCTGCGCGATCTCGGGCTGATAGGGCGTATAGGCGGTCAGGAACTCGCCACGCTGGATCAGGTGATCGACGCTGGCGGGGACGTGATGGCGATAGGCGCCACAGCCGAGGAAGAACGGCACCTCGCCCGCCACGGTGTTCCGGCGGGCCAGCGCGGTCATGTGGCGCTCGACCGCCAGTTCGCTGGCGTGCATCGGCAGACCCGCGATCGGGCCGTCGAGCCGTGCGGCCTCCGGCACGTCGGCGAACAGCGCGTCGATCGAAGGCGCGCCGACGATGGACAGCATGGCGTCGCGATCGGGCTGGGTCAGGGGCAGGTAGCGCATCGATTTTCGCTCCTCCCCTCCCGCTTGCGGGAGGGGTCTGGGG